>DATBYO010000125.1:0-7931 GCA_036513655.1 Candidatus Dormiibacterota bacterium
GCTATCGCGAACGACGCCAGAGTAGTCGGAACTGGCTGTCTCAGGCTCCGGCACGCCCGTATAACGCGGCCCCCCCGCGGCTCCAGCGATAGGCGGCCCACAGGATTCCCAGCAGCGCCCAGAATTCGAAGCTGAGGTCATTCTTGAAGAAGGGGACGTCGACCAGCCCGTGGACGGCCATCGCGACCAGCGCCAGCATGACGCCGAGGTCGTAGGGTCGCCAATCCGCCGGGTGCTTGTGCCAGCCTTGCCATCCCAGCACGAAAGCACGGATGGCGAGCCAGAAAAAGCCGGCCAGCCCGAGGATCCCGGTGACCGCCCAGAAGTTCAGGACGATGTTGTGCGGGTAGATGACCTTGGGTAGATCCTGCCAGTAGGGACCCATCGCCTGCTGGTAGTAGGACAGGCCGATGCCTAGCAGGGGCGAGTGGGTCAACATGCGGAGCGTCTGCCCCCAGATTCGAAGCCGAAAGTCGAGCGTATTGCCCGGCACCGCCTGCAGCTCGTAGGCGATCCGATGCCGGATCAGCGGCACCTGGCTGACGGCAAGGGCCGCCACCACGACGGCGGGCACCAGCAGTTTGGCCCACCGATGGGAAATCGCCAGGCCCAGCGCGACGGCCGCCAGCGCCAGGTAACCCCCGCGCGAGAAACTCAGCAGGCAGGCAGGGAGGGCCACGGCCAGGAACAGCCCACTCAGCCATCGCTCGGCGCGACCGCGGCCGTGCAGCAGGATAGCGGCCGCCATGGCGACGAGCGGGATGAGATAGAGCGACACCGCGTTCGCCGTTTGGTAGATCACGACCGGCGGCGTGGTGGCCAGGTCGAGCACGTGGTGACGGATGGCGTCGAGCACGACCGCCGCGTTGAGGACGGCAGCCACTGCGCCGCCGGCGGCGAACCCAAGCAGGATCAGGCCGGCACGGCGCGGCGTCGACGCCACCGCGCCCACGATCAGAAAAAAGGCCGCCGGCTCGAGGAAATAGGCGCGGAACAGTCCAAGCGCCGCCCGATGATCGCCGGAGACCAGGACCGAGATCGCCCCGGCCACAATAAAGAGGATGGCGGGGGGCGTCAGCGGGCCGCGCCATTCGATCGGGAGCCGTTGCTGAACGGTTTCGATGGCAAAGACGGCGATCGTGGCAAGGATTGCCACTTCGAGTAGCGTCGTCGGTAACGGTCCGACCTTCCAGCGGATCACGTAGGCGGGCGCGAGCGCGCCCGCCAGGCTGGCGGCGAGCAGCGAATAGCGGTATTGGCTTCCCAGCCATCGCGCCAACGGGGCGGGCTGAACTCGCGACTGGGTCATCGCCTCGTCAGACGTGCGCGATAATCCTATGGATCGCTCACCATGAGGGTGGTTTGACCGTTAGGGGAATCGGCTTCGATGCGCGCCTGATCGGGGCGCTGGGCATTGGTCGCTATATTAGCGGCCTGCTTCCCGAGCTGGCGCAGCTGTTGGGCCGCCGCCTCACTGTCCTCGCCAGCCGTCCGGACGCCGCCATCGTTCGGGCGCTGATCGGTGGAGAGCCCGAGCTGCTGACCGTGAACGCCCAACCCTACCGGCTGGCGGAACAATCATTGCTGCCGCTCAGCCTGCGGCGGGCCGACCTCGACCTGATCCATTTCCCCCACTACAACTTGCCGCTGATCAAGCCGGTGCATTTCGTCGTGACCGTCCACGACCTCTTTCCCTTTCAATTCCCCGAGATCCACTCGGGACCGCTACCGCGAGTCGTCAACCAGATGCTGATGCGCAATGCGGTGCGGCGGGCTGAGCGGATCATCACGCCCTCGGCGGCGACCGCGCAGGCGGTCAAGCAGAATTTCCCCGCGTCCGCCGATCGCGTGCTGTCGATCCCGGAGGCTGCGGATGACCGTTTCCAGGCCACCCGAAATCCCGAGGGCGAGGCCGCCTGGCAGATGCGCCTGCGGATCCGCCCGCCCTACGTCTTTTACCTCGGCCAGTGGAAGGCGTACAAGAACCTGCCGATGCTCCTCGACGCCTTCAAGATGGTGCGTCAGACGCACCCGAACGCGCAACTGGTCATCGCCGGCGACGACCCGCGTCACCCGGAGGTGCGGCAGGCGGCGGCCGCCTTGCCCGAAGGCTCCGTGGTGCTTCCGGGGCGGCTCCCGGAGAGCGCGGTCCCGGACCTGTATCGCGGTGCCGCCGTGGTCGTGCTGCCTTCGAAGGCGGAGGGCTTCGGCCTGCCCGTGATCGAGGCGATGGCGTGCGGCGTTCCGGTGATCTGCAGCGACCTTCCGGTTCTCCACGAGATCGCCGACGGGGTCGCGGTGTTTTGCGATCCCGCCGACCCCGCCGCTTTTGCGCGCGCCATCGCGGCGATCCTCGACGCGCCGAGCACCACCCGGGCCCGCCAGCTGGGCATCGAGCGTGCGAAAAGCTTTACCTGGGGGCGATCCGCCCGGCAGACCGTCGCCGCCTACGAGTCGGCGCTGGGTGTTCGGCTAATAAGCTCGGCGTTGGAAGAATACCCGGGCGCCCGTGAGGAGAAGGATCTTCAGGTCGAGCGCTAGCGACCAGTTCTCCACGTAATAGATGTCGTACATGGCGCGATCGGCGAACGCTTCGCCACCGCGCAAATCGTTGACCTGGGCCCACCCGGTCAACCCCGGCCGAACCTGGTGCCGTTCCAGGTAGCGCGGGATCTCCTCGGTGAAGCGCTCCACCAGGAAGACCGGCATCGGTCGCGGTCCGACCAGGCTCATATCGCCTTTGAGAATGTTGAACAGCTGCGGCAATTCGTCGAGGCTCAGCCGGCGCAGCACCCGTCCGACCGGCGTGCAGCGGTCGTCGTCGGGTGTCGCAACCACCGGCCCCGTCTGCGCCTCCGCGTCGGGGATCATCGACCGGAACTTGTAGACGGTGAAGCGGTGGTCCTGGAGGCCAACCCGTGGCTGTCGGAACAGCACGGGGCCGCCCGGCGACGTGAGCTTGATCAAGATCGCGATGACGAGCATGAAGGGCGAGGCGATGATCAAGGCGACGGCGCTGACGAGGATGTCGATCGCTCGTTTGAGCACGGCGGCCGCACCGCGGAGGCGACTGCGCCGGATGCCGATCAGCGGTAGGCCGTCGATGGCGTCGACCGCCGCCCGCGTGCTCATCACCTCGAGCAGGTCGGGGACGAGCTTGAACTCGGCCTGCAGGTCGTCACAGGTCTTGATCAGGTGCAGGATCTCGTCGTTGGTGGCGCCGGGGACGGCGACAAAGACCTGGTCGATACCCATCTGCGGAATGACGCGCCGGAGGTCCTGGATCCGCCCGACAACCGGCGCACCGGCAAACGTGCCCCCCAGCTCGAGCCGGTCGTCGAGGACGCCCCCGACGTGGTACCCGTACTGGGGGAACATCGCCATCCGATGGATCAGCAGCTCGCTGCCGGTCCCGGTTCCCACCATCAAGACGCGTTCCGTCCCGATGCCCCGTCGCCGTAGGCGTGTCTCGTACTGGCGCAGCAGGTATCGCTCGACCGTCATCAGGACGAAGGCGATCACGACCGTGTAGACGAGTGTGAGCCGGCCGTACTCGAAGCCGCGATACAGCGACATGCCGGCGAGCATCAGCATCGCCGACAGCGCGCTGCCGCTGCCCATGGCGAACAGCTGGTCCACGAGGGTCCGGCCGCGCCAGGACCGGTATTGCTGGTTGACCGCCAGCGCGAAGAGATAGATGGCGATGACGACCGGGATGGCGGCCAGGTAGGGCGGAAAGGCAAGTGGCTCCTTGACGACCTGCGGGATGCGGTCCAGGTGATAGCGGTACTCGTAGGCGAGGATCACCGAAACCCCGGCGATCAGAGCGTCGCCCGCGATCAGGACCAGCGGCAGCCAGTTCGGGCGCCGGAAGATCGCCGCCGACGCCACGCCGGCCTTCGGCACGACGAGGAGGTCCGGCTCGCTCATCGCTTCAAGACTACCTGTCGCACGCTGTCGTGGGCCGACATCTCGACGCTGTCATCCAACGGTGTCAAACGGTCGAACCCACGTCTTCGTAACGCTCGCTCGAGGAGCTGGTCGGCAAAGTGCGGATTCTTCGGCAACAGCGAGCCGTGCAGGTAGGTGCCGAAGATGTTGCCCGAGGCCACGCCTTCGGTCCCATCTTCGCCGTTGTTGCCGGCCCCGCGCAGCACCCGGCCGAGCGGTTGCAGGCCGGCCCCGAGGTAGGTTTTGCCGCTGTGGTTCTCGAAGCCGACGAGCGTCGGCGGATCGAGGCCGAGGGCGCTGGTTTCGATCACGATGTTGCCGATATTCCGCCGGGAGCCGGGCACGGTGTGCAGGTCGACCAGGCCGAGGCCCGGAAGCTGTTTGCCGTCGGCCGTCACGTAGTACTCGCCGAGGAGCTGGTAACCGCCGCAGACGGCGAGCACGACGGCGCCGCCATCGATGGCGGTACGAATCGCGTGGACTTTGTGCCGGGCCGCATCGGTGAAGACCAGTTCCTGATCGCGGTCCTGGCCACCACCCCAAAAGATGAGGTCGATGTCGGACAGGTCGGGCGCCGGACCCCGCCCGATGGCTCGCACCTCGACCGGGATTCCGCGCCATTCAGCTCGCCGGGTGAGGGTCAGGATATTGCCGCGGTCGCCGTAGATGTTCATTTCGTCGGCATAGAGGTGCGCAATACGCAGCGCCGGCTCACTCACATTGGGTATGGTACGGCGCGTGGCTCGCCCGCTGGTCTGCATTCCGACCTACAACGAGGTGAGCAATATCCTGGCCCTGGTCGAGCGCGTGCACGAGGCGGCGCCCGAGGCCGACGTCCTGGTCGTCGATGATGCGTCCCCCGACGGCACCGGCGACGCGGTGCGGGCCCAGATCCTGAAGGACGCGCGGCTCGAGATCATGGCGCGACCGGCAAAACTCGGCCTGGGGACCGCCTACATGGCGGGCTTCGCGTATAGCCTGCAGCACGCCTACACCTCGGTCCTCACGATGGATTCCGACTTCTCGCATCCGCCGGATCGTATTCCCGCACTGATGCGGGCGGTGGACGACGGGGCGCACCTGGCGGTCGGTTCGCGATACGTTCCGGGCGGCGCGATCGAGGGGTGGGGGATCGATCGCCGCGTGTTGAGCGCGAGCGCAAACTTCGTCGCGCGGCAGATCCTCCGGCTGCGGACACACGACTGCACCGGCGGCTTCCGTTGCTACAGTATTCGCGCGCTCCAGTTTCTCGTCACGCGCCCGCTCCGGTCGTCTGGATACTCCGCGCTGGTGGAGCTCCTGACTCGCTGCGAGCGCGCGGGGCTCACCATCGTCGAGCTGCCAATCACCTTCACCGACCGGACGCGTGGCCAATCGAAGATTTCGCGCCAGGAGATCTTCCGGGCGATGGCGACCGTGCTCCGGCTCGCCGGGAGACGGAACTGACACGCCGGCGGGTGGTCCAGGCGACGATCCTGCTGGCCGTCGGGCTGCTGATCCTCTATGGGCTGCTGCGCAGCGTACATCCGGACGAGGTTGGGGCGGCGATCCGGCGTGCCTCGCCGGGATGGATCGTCCTGGCGGAACTGGCATACCTGGCATTCATCCTGGTGCGCGGTTGGCGCTGGCAGGTGATCCTGCGCGCGTCGGCACCGCACGCGAGCCTCGGCGACGCCACTGCCGTGACCGCGATTGGTTTCGCGCTCAATTCGGTCTCGCCGTTCAAGCTGGGTGAGTTGCTGCGGATCGGTGCCATCGCCCCCCGGGTCAGGATCGGCGTCGGCGAGGCCGGTGCGACCGTGGTGGTCGAGCGGGTCCTCGACGTGCTGGCCTTGCTCGTGATCGCGGTCGGGGCCGCCGCCGTTTCCGGCGGCAACTCGAACAGCTTCGGGCTTTGGAGCGGCGTGCTGGTCATCGCGGCCATCTCGGTGGCGATCGGCGTCGTTGCCTACCTGATGGTCACCCACCCGCAGGCGACCCTCGCCATCATCGAGCGAATCGCAACGCGACTGCCCCCACGCGTGGCGACCTTCGTCGACGCGTTTGCGGCCTCGGTCTTGAAAGGGTTTGCCTCGCTTCGCTCGCCGCGCCGGCTGGCGGCGGCGGCGTTGCTGAGCGTGCTGGTCTGGCTCTGCATCGTGTTCGGACTCGTGGCTTTCTTCCGGGCGCTGTCCCCGGAGCTCTCGCTGTCCACGCTCGTGCTGGCCTGCACCATTTTCGTGGTCAGCCAGGCCGTCAGCATCACTCCCGGTTCGGTGGGCACCTACGAGGGATTTTTCTTACTCGTGCTCAGCACCTTCGGGGCGCGACCGGCGGCCCTGGTGACGGCCGTCGCCGTTCTGAGTCACGTCGGCAACATCGCCGCGCTGCTCGGCGCCGGGGCCGTCGGCGCCCTGTGGCTGCGCGTCAACCGGCCGGCCCTGCCAATAGGGCTGGAGCGCTCCATCCCGCGTTAGGACCGCGCGCAATTCCAACATTGCGGTATAGGTCGGCAGGATGAACAGCATCTCCCCCGCCGGCGTTGCCTGGGCCGCACGCTGGAGCGCGTCCCGCCAGTCCGTGACCACCTCGATGCGGTCGGCTGGAATCTGCGCGTACTTGAGTCGCACCCGCAAGTCGAGCGCGCGGTCGCCGCTGACGACGATGTGTCGCGCGACGTCGGTGAGCTGCTCGAAGTCCACATCCCAGATCCACGACACGTCCTGGCCGTCGGCGATGCGGTCGTTTAGCGCGATCAGGAACGACCGGCCCTTACCGAACCGGATCGCCGTGCGCAGCACCTCGTTGAATCCGGTCGGGTTCTTGGCCAGTAGCAACACCGCCGGGCGCCCGTCGATAACGGTTCGCTCCATCCGCCCGAAGGCGGGCGTAAAGTCGCGCAGCGCCGCGGCGCTCTTCGCGAGTGGCACGCCCATCGCCTTGGCGGCGGCCAGCGCCATCACGATGTTGTAGGCGTTGTACAGGCCGGACAGCGGCACCTCGACGCTCGCCTCCTGCGATCCGTCTGTGACCCGAAGTCGCATGCGTTCCATGCCCTCGATCGACACCGATGTTGCGCGGACGTCCGGCGACGGTCGGGCGAAATCGCCGCGCGGGCACCGATAGTGACCGACGTGCCCGAAGTACACGCCGTCGAAAATGAAGGCGCTGCCGCATCGCGGGCAAAACTTGGCGTCGGCACCGTGGCTCAGCTCCGGTCGCAGCAGGCTGGCATCGTCGAGGCCCGCATAGATCACGCGCGGCAGATCATCGCCGAGCGCCGCCACCATCGGGTCGTCGGCGTTGAGCACCGCCGTCATGCCCTCCGGCCCCTTGACGAGCGCCCGGCGGATGTGGGCGGCCGTGGTTTCCAGCTCGCCATAGCGGTCGAGCTGGTCCCGAAAGAGATTGGTGACGACGATCGTGCCGGGCGCGACCTCCTCGACGAGACGCGGGAGGCTGGCCTCGTCGATCTCGAAGAGACCTACGGTCGCCGGCACCGTGCCGTTCCAGCTGGTCTGCTTCACGACCGCGGCGGTCACACCGAAGATCAGGTTTGCCCCGGCCTGGTTGGCGACGGCGGGATGGCCCTGCGCCGCGAGGACATGATTCAGCAGGGCGGCGGTCGTCGTCTTACCGTTGGTCCCGGTCACCACGATGGTTCCGTCGGTCAAGGCGCGCGAGAGCTTCGTGAGGATCTTCGGGTCGACCCAGCGCGAGACATCGCCGGGGAGCGTCGTGCCGCCGCCGCGCCGTAGGCCGCGGCTCAGCGAACCGGTCAGCTTGCCCGCCCAGAGCGCCGCCGTTCCCCGGGCGCCCAGCCGGGCGCGCATCAGGCCGCGGCCGGGATCGGCCGGCACAGCCACGCCGGGTACCCCAGTCCGCGCACCAGGCCGAGCGCCCGCTCCGCCTCCGGGCGACCGTAAAACAGGGCAAACAATGCGGCCCCGGTCCCACTCATCGTGAGCCCGGGCACGGCAGCGCGCAGCCGATCGATGGCG
>DATBYO010000126.1:0-6499 GCA_036513655.1 Candidatus Dormiibacterota bacterium
TTCGCGATGCTCTCCAGCTTCTCGAGCCGCTTGATGTAGGTCGTCAGCGTCTCCCGGCGGGCGCCGGGACGGGCGGCTGAGACGGCGTCGCAGGCCACCGTCAGGATGGCCTCCAGGCTGGTGGGCTCGACGTCCATGTGGTGAGCGGCCACGGCGTTAACCAGGATGTCCGGCTTGCCGAGCCGTTTGAGGAGCTCCCCGCCGATGATGGCGTGGGACCCCTCGACCTCATGGTCGATGGCCTTCCCGATGTCGTGCAGCAGGCCGGCCTCGCGGGCCAGCGCCACGTCGGCGCCGATCTCGGCCGCTGCCATTCCGCAGAGGAAGGAGACCTCCTTGCTGTGGGTCAAGACGTTCTGGCCGTAGCTCGTTCGAAACGCCAGCGTTCCCAACAGCTTGACCAGCTCCGGATGCAGGCCGGTGACACCGGTCTCGAACATCGCCTGTTCGCCTTCTTCCCGAATCCGGTTCTGGACGTCGTTGCGCGCCTTGGTGACCATCTCCTCGATCCGGGCCGGATGGATCCGGCCGTCGACGAGCAGATGATTGAGGGCCACCCGCGCCACCTCCCGGCGGACCGGGTCGAAGCCACTCAGAATGACGGCCTCTGGCGTGTCGTCGATGATCAGGTCGACCCCGGTCGCATGTTCGAGCGCCCGAATGTTGCGCCCTTCCCGACCGATGATGCGGCCCTTCATCTCGTCGCTGGGAATGGCTACCACCGAAACCGACGTTTCCGCGGTCTGTTCGGCGGCAACCCGCTGCATCGCGGTCACCAGGATATTGCGGGCGCGCTTATCGCTTTCTTCTTTGACGATCTCCTCGCCCTGACGAATCTTCTGCGCGATCTCCTGGTTGAGTTCCTTTTCAAGGTTGGTGAGGATCGTCGTCCTCGCTTCGGCCCGCGTCATCCCCGAAATCCGCTCGAGCTCTTTGACCTGCTCGGCGAGGGCGTCGTTGACGCGTTCCCTGGTCCTCCCGATTTCCAACTCTTTCGCCGTGATCCCCTGTTCCTTCCGGTCGAGATCTTCGAGCTTCCGATCGATCGATTCTTCTTTCTGCTGGACCCGGCGTTCCGAACGCTGGATCTCGGCACGTGCGTCGCGTACCTCCTGTTCCAGGCTGAGACGGATGCGGTGGGCTTCCTCTTTGGCCTCGAGGACCATTTCCTTCATCTGGGTCTCGGCATCCGCCAGCAGCTTTTCGCGCTCCGCGTTGGAGACGAGATCACGCTGGCGGTTGGTGTTGCCAACCCAGACGTAGGCGATGAGGGCTCCCACAAGCGCACCCACCACAACCCCAATGACCAGGAGTAATGGAGTGGGCATAGTTACACCTCGCTTATGGACTTGTGAAGGTTCTTCGCACCGCGCGTGGCGCGGCGGGACTAGTCGTTACAGAGCGACAAAATCTTGACTATTTTAGTCGCGTTTCAGGGGACTGTCAAACGCACCGGCAGCCTCCCATTCCTCGGTCAGGAGGCGGCAGACGCGGTAGACCAGCCCACTGCTGAACCCCCGCCGGCTGAGGCGCGGGCCGAGGTAGGCTACCAGGGCCTGGGCATCGACCAGTCGCCGGTGGGCCAGCAGGCTTCGCCCCAGGGTCAGGGCCTGCTCGGCCTCGACCTCGGCGTCGACCGCGGCCAGGGCCGGTGCGGCCGCCCACTCCTCGACGCCCTTGGCTCGCAGTTCCTGGGCGATCAGCGCGTGGCCGCGGCCCCGGGTGCGCCGCCGGACCAGCGACGCGGCGTACTCCCGGTCGTTGAGGTAGCCATCCCCCTCCACCCGAACGAGGGCGGCGTCGACCGCGGCTTCCGTGTAGCCGAGCCGGAGCAGCCGCTGGCGAAGCGCCGCCCTCGACTGCGGCTGCCGGGCCAGCCGCTTGACCGCCTCGGTATAGGCGACCTGGGCGTTCTCCGGCTCGCGCGCGGTCGGCGACGCCCGCCGGCCGCCGGCTCTCACGCCGGCTGGAGGATCTTCTCCGCGGCCTTGCCCTTCAACTGCGCGATCAACTCCTCGCCGAGCTTCGGGTTGGCCTTGAGGAACCCAACCGTCTGCTCGCGCCCCTGGCCGAGTCGCTGGCCGTTACAGGAGAACCAGGAGCCGGCCTTCTCCACCAGGGTGGCGTCGACCGCCGCGTCGAGCACGCTGCCCCAGTAGGAGATCCCCTCGTTATAGAGGATGTCGAACTCGGCCGACCTGAACGGCGGGGCGACCTTGTTTTTGACCACCTTGACCTTCACCCGGTTCCCGGTCACGTCCAGCCCGTTCTTGATCGAGTCGACCTTGCGGATGTCGAGCCGGACCGAGGCGTAGAACTTCAGTGCCCGGCCGCCGGTGGTCACCTCGGGATTGCCGAACATGATGCCGACCTTCTCACGCAGCTGGTTGATGAAGATCACCGAGGTGCTGGACTTGGAGATGGCGCCGGTCAATTTGCGGAGGGCCTGCGACATCAGGCGCGCCTGCAGCGCGACGTGGCTGTCGCCCATCTCGCCATCGATCTCCGCCTTCGGGACCAGCGCGGCCACCGAGTCGACGACGATCACGTCCACTGCGCCGGACCGTACCAGAACATCGACGATCTCGAGCGCCTGCTCACCGGTGTCCGGTTGAGAGATCAGCAGATCCTCGGTCTTGACCCCGATGTGCCCGGCGTAGACCGGGTCCAGAGCGTGTTCGGCGTCGATGAAGGCGGCGACGCCCCCTTGCTTTTGGGCTTGCGCGATGACATGCAGCGCCAGCGTCGTCTTCCCCGACGACTCCGGACCGTAGATCTCCACCACGCGGCCGCGTGGGATCCCGCCGACGCCCAGCGCCATGTCGAGGGTGAGCGATCCGGTTGGGATCACGTCGATGTTTCGCTGGGCCGCCGCCTCCCCCAGCTTCATGATCGCGCCCTTCCCATAGCTGCGCTCGATCTGGCTGAGCGCGGCCGTTAATGCCCGGTCTTTTTCTGACATCTAGATTCCCCTTGCTTCGTGGTCGGCCTGGCCCGTCCGCTCCACTGTAATACGGATTTGTGTAACTGTCAACGCTATAGTTCCGGAGCCCGGACCAGCAGCTCCAGCGCGGCGATCACCGAGCGACGCCGGTTGTCCCAGCGGTCGCCGGTCCATTGGAAACGATGAGTCGTGACGGTCATTGATTTCCCTCCCCCGGCTGCGATGCCGATAAAGGTCAGACCAACCGGCTTGGAGCCCTCTGCATCCGGCCCCGCCACCCCGGTGACCGAGACACCGATGTCGGCGTGCAGCAACCGCCGGACGCCGGCGGCCATCGCCGCCGCCACCTGTTCGCTGACCGCGCCGTATTGGCGCAAGGTCGCCTCGGGGATCCCGAGCTGATCCACCTTCACATGGTCGGCGTAGCTGATCACGCCACCCAGAAAGTACGCGGAGCTGCCCGGCACATCCGTCAGGGCCGCGCCCAGCAGGCCGCCAGTGCAGGACTCCGCCACCGCAATCGACTTGCGGAGCGTGACCAGCCTCTCCCCGACTCGTTGGGCCAGCGCGAAGATCTCGGGATCGGGCGGCACGCGTCACCGGTAGTTGATGAATTGCAGCGGGACCTGCGTCTCGCTCGCCTTCAGCGCCTGGATCACCTGTTGGAGCAGGTCTTTCTCACGGCTCGACACCCGGATGGTGTCGCCCTGGATGCGCGGCTGTACCTTGGGTGAGACCTGCTTGATCTGCTTGACCAGGCTGCGCGCCAGCTCATCGTCGATGCCCTGCTGTAGCTCGAGCGTCTGCCGGACATTCCCCTTTGCCGCCGGTTCGATCGGCCCGGGCTTGAGGATCTTCAATGAGAGCTGACGCTTGACCAGCTTGCTCTGCAGCACATCGACCATGGCCTTCAGCTTGAAGTCGCTGGGGCCATGGAGGGTGATCTCGGTCTCCCCGAGATCGATCGACGCGCCGGTGTCCTTGAAGTCGTAACGGGTCACGATCTCCCGCTGCGCTTGATTCACCGCGTTGACCAGCTCCTGCCGGTCGAACTGCGAGACCACGTCGAACGAATAGTCCTGGGCCATTACTCGCGACCTATCCTAACCCGGCCATTTGACAGCTGTCTGTCGCAAACGTTCCCTCCCCCGCTGCGGGGGAGGGCAGGGTGGGGCCGTCCTCACGCGTTGGCATCGTCGAGGTCTCTGACCAGCTCATCGACCTCGAGCAGGTTCATGAGGACCTCGCGCGACTTGCTGCCTTCGTAGGGCCCGATCACCCGCTGGTCGGCTAGCTGGTCGACGATTCGGGCCGCTCGCGTGTAGCCCACGTTGAGCTTGCGCTGCAGCAGGGACACCGAGGCGCGGCCTTCGGTGGCGACCACGTGCGCGCCTTTGGCAAAGAGCGGGTCGCGCTTCATGCCTTCCTTCACCCAGGAGACAGTGGCCTCGACGTTGAAGATCTCCTCCTGGTACTGCGGCTTGCCCTGCGCCTTCCAGAAGTCGATGATCGCTTTCATCTCGCGGTCCGAGACGAACACGCCTTGCAGCCGGGTGGCCCGGCCCGCCTCGACCGGCAGGTACAACATGTCGCCGCGGCCGAGCAGCTTCTCCGCCCCGGTCTCGTCCAGGATGACCCGCGAATCGATGCTCGAGCTGACGGCGAAGGCAATCCGGGAGGGGATGTTCGCCTTGATCAGGCCGGTGATGATGTCGGCGGACGGGCGCTGGGTGGCCACCAGCAGGTGGATACCGACGGCACGGGCCAGCTGAGCGATGCGACAGATGAGCTCCTCGATCTCCCCCGCTGCCACCATCATCAGGTCGGCGAGCTCGTCGATAACGATCACGATGTAGGGCAATGGATTGAGGCCCATCTCCGGCGCCTTTCCATTGAAGTCGCCAATGTTGCGGACCGTGTGGCTGGCGAACAGTTTGTAGCGCGTCTCCATCTCGGCCACCGCCCAGCGCAAGGCCGATGTCGCGTGATCCGATTCCGTCACGACCGGCACCAACAGGTGGGGCATGTCCTGGAACATCGAGAACTCGACGCGCTTGGGGTCGATCAGGATGTACTTCAGTTCCTCCGGTGTCGCCTGGAACAGCATGCCGGCGATCAGCGCGTTGATGCAGACGCTCTTGCCCGACCCGGTGGCGCCGGCGATCAGGAGATGCGGCATCCGCGTCAGATCCCCAACCACCGTATTGCCGGAGACGTCGGTTCCAATCGCGAGCGACAACAACGTCTGGTCGTTCTGGAACGTCGGTGTTTGGATGATCTCTCGGAGCGTCACCAGGCTGGTCGCTTTGTTGGGGACCTCGATGCCAAGCGCCGGCTTCCCGGGGATCGGGGCCTGGATCCGGATCGCCGCCGAGAGCGCGAGAGCCAGGTCGTTCTGGAGGGCGGTGATCTTGCGAACCGGCACGCCATGGCCGGGCTGCAACTCGTACTGGGTGACCGATGGACCGGAGTTGACACCGATGACCGTCGCCTCGACATCGAAGCTCGCCAGCGTCTGCTCGATCAGCTTGATGTTCGCCTTGATCTCGTCGTGAAGCCGCTCTTTGCGAACGGTGACGGTATCGAGCAACGTCAGATCTGGCTTCATCCAGACTCGCTGGATCTCGTCTTCTGCGAGGGCCGATGTCGCCTCATCATCGCCGGGTACGACCGTCAAAACGGGCTCGGCGTCCGCGGCCTTCTTTCGGCGTGGCGCTGAAGCCGTCCCGTCCTCGACGGGTTCGCTCAGGGCCGCAACCGCCGATTCGAGGGCTGGCGACGGAGTCGGCGCCGGCCGCGCTGGCGACGCGACGCCACTGATCGGGACCAGGACGGGCTCGGACGATTCCGAGCGCACCACCTGGTTGCGCGGAGTCCAGGCCTCAACCGCTTTTTTCTCCCTGGTTGGCTTGGGCTCCGGTCGATTCGCGACGTAGCGCTCGCGCAGCGTCCCGAGCGTTTCGCGAAACGAGATATCGAAGGCGAGTACCAGGCCGCCCAGGAAGACCGCGCCCAGGATCAGGATGCTGCCCGCGGTTCCGGCGAGGCTCCGCAGCGCCTCTGCCTCGGCGCGGCCAACCGACCCACCCGAGCCGCCCGCCGAAAGATGAAGTAGGCCGAGGGACGTGACCAGCAGGAGGGTGATGCCCAGACCCCGGCCCCAGGTCATCGTCTCGATCCAGGGCATCAGCAGCTCGGCGGCCGCGACCAGCGCGGCGAGGATGACGAAGACAACGCCCCACCCAAAGAGGCCCACCAACCCCCCGCGAAGCAGGTGCATTGCGGAGCCGCTCGCCTGGAGCGCGACCGCCAGCACGAGCAGGCCGGCCAGCAGCAAGAAGCCAATCCCAGCAAGCTCGCGCTGCTGGGACTCGGGGACCTTGAGCTTCGGAAGACGAGGCGCCTTAATTCGAAAACGCTGCCGAGAGGCCGAGCGCTTCGGGCGCGCGATCCGCTTACGCCGGGTTCTCACACTGGCTGGGTGGCTACGACGTCTGCTGTGACGAATGGCTGCATTCTAGCCTGCAGGGACCGGCAGGAAAAGACCCTATTGGA
>DATBYO010000127.1:0-13401 GCA_036513655.1 Candidatus Dormiibacterota bacterium
CTGGGCCGGAGCGGATTCGGCTGGCGGAGCGAAGCTGGGTGACCCGCCTGGCGGTGGGACCCGCCGAGGATATCGAGAAGGCGCGGCTTTTCGACCTCCTGCCGGACTTCAGCGACGCCATCCTCGCCGAGCAGCGGCGGCGCCGAGGAGGCTTCAGCCTGATCCATAGCCACTACTGGCTCTCGGGCTGGGTCGCGGCTCGGCTCCGCGATGAGTGGAGCCTGCCCTGGTTCCATACCTTCCACACCCTGGCTCGCGTCAAGAACGAGGGAGCCGCGGAGGGCGCCATGGTGGAGCCCGAGCACCGGATCGCGGTCGAGCAAGCGATCGTGAGGAATTGCGACCGGCTGATCGCCTCGAGCACCCAGGAGGCGGACGACCTGGTTCGGCTTTACAGCGCCTCCCGCAACCGCCTGAGCGTGGTCGCGCCCGGCGTGGACCTGCAGGTCTTCAACGAACGGCCGACCGCCGCGCTCCGCAAACGCCTCGGCCTCGGCGAGGGCAAGGTGGTGGTGTTCGCCGGGCGCCTCGAGCGCCTCAAGGGCGCCGAAACCGTTATCCGGGCGATGGCGATCCTCGCCGCCGATCCGGTGCAGCCGGAACCGGCCACCCTGCTGGTGATCGGTGACGACAGCCACAATGGCGCCAGCGAAAGTCGCCTGAGCGGTGGCGAGCGGTCCCGGCTCCAGGCGCTCGCGGCGTCGCTCGGCATCGGCGGGCGGGTCCGATTCATGGGATCCGTGGACCAGCCGGCGCTGGCGGGCTACCTCAGCCTGGCGGCGGTGTGCGTCGTCCCCTCCTACAGCGAGTCCTTCGGACTGGTGGCGCTGGAGGCGGCCGCCTGCGGGACGCCGGTCGTCGCCGCTCGGGTCGGCGGCCTCCCAACCATCGTCAAGGACGGCCTCACCGGTTTCACCCTCGCCTCCCACGACCCGGCTCAGTACGCCGAGCGGATCGGCCGCCTGCTCGCCGATGAGGAGCTGCGCCTGTGCTTCAGCCGCCGGAGCCGGTTGGTCGCCACCCAGTTCACCTGGAAGGAGACGGTGGACCGGCTGGTGGCCGAGTACACGGCCTCGCGCGAGCCGGTCCTGCGTCCCGCCGTCGCCGGCTAACCCCTACCCGTGCCTTGACATCCAGGCGCGCGTTTGATTGAATGGCCAAACCTTTGATTGACTGACCAAATAATCGGCCGGGAGTAGCATCAGTGCCCGATCAGACCAAGGAGCGCATCGTCGACGCCGCCTATCGAACGCTGGTCAAGCGCGGCTACCACGAGACCTCGATGAAGGACATCGCCGCTGAAGCCGGCGTCGCCCCGGGGCTGGCGCACTACTACTTCGCGACCAAAGAGGACCTCCTGGTGGCGGCGATCGAGCATGGCTGCGAGCCGGTGATCCGGGCCTGGGAAGAGGCGGGCATGAACCTCACCGGGCCATTCCCTGAGGACGCGGACCCGATGGCGTTCGCCCGGATGGGTTTCGAGCTGGCAAAGGCGGAGCTGAAGACCTACGGCGGGCTGTTCCTGTTGACGTTCGACATGTTCGGCGTCGGCCTGCACAACCCCAAGATCGCCTCGGCGGTACGCACCTTCATCGATGAGCGGCGGACCTTCATCGCGCGAATCAGCCAGGGAGTCATCGCCGGCATGGCGGAGCCGCCGGCCGCGTCCGCCGATGCGATCGCGGCGGCCATCTGGGGAAGCCTGCACGGCATCTACCTGCAAAAGGTGACGAATCCTGATTTCGACGCTGAGGCGGCCATCGATGCGCTCAGCGAGATGACGATCGCCTTTGCAACCCGACCGCGTATCACATCGCGAGAGGAGGGCTGACATGTTTGCCTGGTGGGGTCACGTTGTCTACCGATTCCGCTGGGCGGTGCTCGGCCTATCCACCCTGATGCTCGCCGGCTCGATTATCGCGCTCCTGAACGGCGGGACCCTCAAGAACAGCGGTGGCGAGAACACCGAGTCGGGGCGGGCGCTCGCCCTGATGCAACACCAGCTGCCGCAGAGCGGAGCGGGGTCATCCTTTGTCCTGGTCTTCGGCAGTCAAGCGATGGGCAGTCAAGACGCCGCGTTCAAGCAGGCGGTGCTCAGCGCGCTGCAGCCGCTGCAGGCCGACTCGAGGGTGAAAGGCATCGAGACCCCGTTTGACGTCCCCGCCGAGCAAGCCAAAGCCATGATCTCGACCGACGGCCACCATATCTTCGCCCTGGTCACCCTGAAGGACGATTACTCGACGGCCCGCCAGTACTACACGGAGCTCAGGGCCAAGGTGCACTCCGACCACCTCCAGGTGCTGGGGACGGGCAACGTCGCCATCGGCTCCGACTTCGACAAGTACCTTGCCGCCGACCTTCAACGAGCCGAGCTGGTCTCGCTGGTGATCATCGTCCCCTTGCTGCTGATCGTCTTCGCCACCGTGATCAGCATGCTCTTGCCCCTCGGCGTCGGCGGCCTGGCGGTCGTTGGCGGCCTGGCGGGGGTTGGCATCCTTGCGCGATTCACCGACGTCTCAACTTATGCCACGAACATCGTCACCCTGATCGGCCTGGGCGTGGCGATCGACTACTCGCTCTTCATCGTCAACCGTTTTCGCGAAGAGCTCGCCGGCGGCCGGTCCACCGAGCAAGCGTTGATCGCCAGCATGCGGACCTCGGGCCGGGCGGTGACGTTCTCCGGGGTCACGGTCGCGATCGGGCTGAGCGCGATGCTCTTCTTCCAGGGCTCCTTCCTGGCGTCGATGGGCTTCGCCGGCGCCATCGTGGTCGCGATCGCGGTGCTCTACGCGCTGACCTTCCTGGCATCGCTGCTCGCGATCCTGGGCCATCGCGTGAACTGGGCCCGGCTTCCGCTCCCGCGCCGCAGTTCGGGTCGCGGGTTCTGGCACGGTCTCGCCATGCGGGTCATGCGACGCCCGCTGCTGGTGCTGCTGCCCATCGTCGGTGTGCTGCTGCTGGTGGCGTCGCCGTTCTTGCAAATCAAGATCGCGAATGGCGACGTCGGGATGCTGCCGCCGAGCGCCGAGACCCGCCGCGGTTACGACCAGTTACAGAACTTTCCCGGGCAGGGGCAGACCCGTTTCAACGTTGTCGTCAACTATGCAACCGGGGGTCCGCTCACCAGCCAGCGGGTTGGAGACCTTTACGACCTGGCCCAGCAGATCAAGCAGATCCCGGGGGTCGAAGGCGTCGAGAGCCTGGTCAGTTTCGACCCGTCGCTCACGCGGGCGGACTACCAGGCGCTGCTGACTCAGCCGGCCGCGGCGCAGCCGGCGCGGGTCCAGACGATCGTCCACGGGACAACCGGCTCGCAGATCGCGGTGCTCTCGGTCGTGACCAAGCAAGGCCAGGAAAGCGATGCGTCGCGTGCCATCGTGCACTCGCTGCGCAGCATGAGCGCGCCCGCCGGTAGCAGCCTGCTGGTTGCCGCCTTCTCCATCGACTTCACCGACTTCATTCTGCAGCGGATTCCGCTGGCGGTCGCCTACGTGATGATCGTCACCTACCTGGTGCTCTTCCTTCTGACCGGCTCGCTGGTGCTCCCACTCAAGGCCGTGATCATGAACGTCCTGTCGATCGGGGCCTCCTTCGGGGCGCTCGTCTGGGTCTTCCAGCAAGGCCACCTCAGCTCGCTTCTCAATTTCACGGCAGCCCCGCTCGATCCATCGGTGCCCGTCCTCCTTTTCTGTATCGTCTTCGGGCTGTCGATGGACTACGAGGTGCTCCTGATCAGCCGGATCCAGGAGGAATACCGCCGGACCGGCGACACCACGCAGGCCGTCGCCCAGGGCCTGGAGAAGAGCGGCCGGCTGATCACCGGCGCGGCCGCCATCATGGTGGCCGTCTTCCTCGCCTTTGGCCTGGCGGACGTGGTCCTGATCAAGTCGATCGGTCTTGGCCTGGCGCTGGCGGTCGCCATCGACGCGACCCTGGTGCGGGCGTTGATCGTGCCGGCCGTGATGCGGCTGCTGGGCCGCGCCAACTGGTGGGCGCCGCGCCCGCTCGCGCGCTGGCACCGCCGCATCAGCCCGAGCGAACCTATCGCCGCCTAGCGCTTTCACCGGTTCGTCGCCAAAGCGCTCGACGGGTCGGTGCAACCCGCGCGATATACGGGTGTGCTCCCCGCCCGCGCCCACCGCTTTCGCCCGGCGCCGGTTGGTGGCCACCGGCCGGAGACTCGCGTCCGAATCGACCGCGGCGGCTGGCTGCTCTTCTTCGCCCACGGGCTATCGGGCCTCGGCGCCGGGCCCTTCATCGCCTTCGGCGCCATCTACCAGCGCGAATTGGGGGCGAGTGCCTTCGAGATCGGCATGCTGGCGGCGCTGGGCATGTTGGTGGCGACCCTGGTGATGCTCCCCGGCACACGGCTGGCCGAGGGCCGCAACTTGCGCAAGACCGTCATCGCCGGCTGGCTGATCGCGGTACCCGCGCCCCTCTGCTATGCGATCGCACCCCACTGGGCCTGGACCGCCGCCGGGATCCTCTTCCTGCAGATCTCGGTGTTCAACACCCCGGCGATCAGCGTCTACCTTTCGCTTGGCATTCCGCGTGACCGGATCGCCGCCGTCATGACGACGGTCTTTTCCGCCTACTCGCTCGGGCTGATCGTGTCCAACGTGCTGACCGGCTGGCTGGCCCAGGTCGTCCCGCTGAGCGGACTCTTCTGGATGTCGTTCGGGTTCTTCTTCCTGGCGACCGTCTGCATTGCGTTCCTTCCGAACAAGGCGCCGCATCCGGTCGCGGTCCCCCGGCTACGTTACCGCGATCTGATGCGGTTCCCCGCCTACCGGGTCATGCTCGGCCTGTTCAGCCTCGTGACCGCCATCATCTTCATTCCCTGGACCTTCACCGCGCTCTATGCCCGGGAGGCGGCGCACGTCGACAACTTCTGGATCGGCATGCTGATGAGCGGCCTCTACCTGGGGTCGGTGCTGATGGGGCTGAGCCTCGGTCAACTGCGCCGGACGCTGGGCAGCGTGGTCATCGTCCTCTGCTTCGAGGCGGCCTACGTGGTCTCGGCCATCCTGCTTCTGTCGTCGATGGCCTTGCCGATCCTCGGGTTCGCCTTCTTCTTGCGCGGCGCCTTCTGGTCCTTCCGCCAGGTGATGACCGCCGTCATCGGCGAGGTGCTGCCCGACCACGCCATGGCCAAGGGCTACGGGCTCTTCGCGCTGGTCACCGGCGCCGTGGTCGTCGCCGCCTATCCGATCGGCGGCTGGATGTACGGCCACCAGCTGGGCATGCCGTTCTGGTCATCGGCGGTGCTGATGGCGATCGCGATGCTGATCACGGTGGGGGTGCGCGCCTACTTCCACGCCAACTACCTGAAGCCGCCCCAGGTCGCCGTTACGCCCGAGGACGCGCTGCCACGGGCCGCTTAGCCGGTCGGCACCCAGTTGGGAGCCTGGCCGGTGTACGGGTAGTCGGCTTCCCATTCGGTCAGCTGCTGCGGCCGGGAGCCGTCGCCGTTCATGACAAAGATCTGAGGCAGGCTGTCCACTGCATCCACGAAGCCGACCCGTCGATCGTAGGCGGGCGCGTTCGGGGTTGACCCGTTGGGCGCATCCTTGCCGCCGGTGACCTTGACGACGCCACCGGCCTCGCCAGCGGAAAAGATATTGACGCGGTAGAGGGCCGCCGAGCTGCCGCTGCCGGTGGCCGCGAAGAGGGTGCTGTTGTCGTTCAGCCAGGCGGACGCCGTGATATCGAGTGGGCCCCCCCGGCGGTAGGCGCTGGCGCCGCTGGCCGACAGGTCGTACACCCAGAGCTCGGGCCCGCTGGCGATCAGCCGTCGAAAAGCGAGCTTGGTGCCGTTCGGGGACCAGGCGGGGTGATCCGCCGGATCGTCCAGTCCGATCGGACGGAAGCGGGTGCGCAGGTCGAGGTTCATGATCCACAGATGGTTGAGGCCCGAGCCGTCGGCCGTGCTGTACGCGGCCGACTTCCCATCGGGGCTCAACGCCACCGGGTCCTGGACGGCGCCGTCGGCGAGATCCGTCAGCGGCACGTCTTCCAGCGTCGTGGGACGGAACCGTCGCAGGGTCCCGTTGCGCAGGTACACGATGGAGCCATCGGCCGACCAGTAGACCGACGACCCGTTGATGCCCGGCCGGATCACGGTGTTGGTCGCCAGGTCGACGATCTGGATCGGACCGGTATCCGCGTTCCGCGGCGCCTGCACCACGACCAGCCGCTGTCCGTCCGGCGACCAGTCGAACGAAAGGATGGCGTCCTGCACCTGGCTCTGGGCGCTGAGGCTGTAGACGATCTTTGGTGTCGAGCGTCCGAGGAACGTGTCGGGGTGGGGATCGACGACCCCCACCGCGAAGGCGGGTTGGCCCCGCTGGGCGACCAGGTAGCCGATCTTTCGAGAGAGCGAAAGCGGGCCGGTGCGAAAGCGCGTCTGCACCCGGCCGTAGATCGCGTTGTCATGGACGTCGAGCGGCTGGTCGATGGAGACGGTGTAGCTCTGGTTGGGTTGGAGCATGGCCGTCGGGATGATTTCGAATTGGGAGCCGTCGCCGCCGGGTTTGGGCCGCAGCAGGAAGGGGACGTCGGGGCTCACCTGGACGGCCGCATGAATCGAGTCCGGACGCATCGGGCGGCTGAAGGTGAGGATGATGTTGCGATCGGGGGCGACCGCCGAGGCGTTATCGGCCGGGTCGACCGCCGTCAATGACGGCCGTCCTTCGGTGATGAACCGCCACGAGTGCTCGAGCGTGTTCTGCTGGCCGCTGGCATCCGCGTAGCCGGCGTGCATCGACACGGTGTACGCGGTGGAGAGATCGAAGTTGACGTGCGTGTGGATGTAGGTCAAGGTGTTGCCCGACCAGGCGAAGCGACAGTTGTTGGACCCGCTACATCCCGACAAGGCCGGTTTGAGCGCGAAGCGCGTCTCCACCGACTCGTGGTTCATCGGCCGGTCGAAGCTGATACTGATGGCCTGGTTGGTCGGGACCTCGGTCGCCTCGCGGTTGGGGGCGATGCTCACGATGCGCGGCGGATTGAGGGCACACCCGGCGACGAGAGGCGCCAGTACGGCGAGGATGAGAAAGACTCCGCGGCGCATGCCAGGTTAGAAGGTTAGCGCTGCCCTAGGAGGTCCAGGCGGAAGGGTCTACCTCTGCTCTTCGACGAGCTGGCGCATCTCGTTGGCCAGGTTGGTGAGGCGGGCAGGATCGACGAACATGATCGAGGTCTGCGAGATCCGGTCGATCGTCCGGTCCACCGAGTCGATGTTGTGCTCGGTCGAGGCGAGCATCTCCTTGACCTTCTTCGATCGATTCTGCAGCGCGGTGTCGGCCATCTGGTTCAGCTGGCTCATCAATGACGGCCAATCGATGTCGGGCTCGTTGGCGGGCGTCGCCGCCGGCTGTGGAGCGGGCTGGTAGCTCTGGGCCCGCTGCGGCGCGGCGGCCGGAGCCGACGGCGCAGCCGGCGCCGGCGGAGGGGCCGGCCGGTAAACGGTGGCAGCCACCGACGGGGTCATGGCGAGCATCTCTTCCAGGCTTACCGACGCCGGCTCTTCGAGGTCGGCGACGGCCTTGACCTCGATCCGGGTCTTGGAGTCGGCGCACAGGCGCGTCACGATCTCCGGGTCCTGCATCAACTGAGGTTGGCCGCGGGTGAACGCACCCAGCAACTGGCCGTCACGGAGCAGGACGATGCCCATCTCCTCCGGCGCCCGTACGAGCAAGCTGCCGTGGATCTTCTCTTCCTGCAGGTACTGAAGCAGGGCACGGATGTCGACGAAGCGCGCCAGCAACCCCTGGAGGATGGTCGGCGCCGTCAGCAACTGGTAGATGGCAGTGACCACTTCGGCCGACAGCTCGATCACGTCCATGCTGCCTTCGCCGCGGTCGACGTCGTTCTTGAAGAGGGAGAACGCGGTTCGTCCGGTCGAGACCACGGCGCCACCGTCGTAGAAGCTCTCGATCAGGCTCCCCTGGTAGAAAAGGATCATGCCGCGGGATGCCTGGCCGGTCAGCCGCAGGTATCCGGTAAGGCGGTCGCTACTCAGCGAGCGCAGCAGTTTGGGGAAATCGACGAACGCGGTCTTGAGCGACTCGTAGACCAGCTTGCCCACCGGTAACGGATACAGCTCGGTGGCCGGCGGTCCTTCCTCGGGCGCGGCTTGCGTTTGGGCGGTGGACGCCTGCTGGCTCATGACCGGGCGCTCACTGACCTGAGGTGCTGGTGGCTGCGCCGGCGCCGCCGACGGGGCCGGTGCCGGGGCGGGACGGGCGGCGGCAACGGGGCCATTGTCCGCGCCGGGCACCCCTCGGCGCTTGGCCTCGGCCAGGATGTCGGCGGTGGGTGCGGTGATCGTCTCTTCGGTTGGCAGCTTCGACTTGGGATCAAACGTATAGTCTCCCTGCCGCCAGGCGAGCGGCTCGAATACGGCTTCTTCCCCCTGGCTTCCGTCGCCGTAGGCATGAAAGAGGTGGCCAAACAGAAAAAACAGCGAGAACGCCTCGCCGCCGTTTCGAACTTGTAGGGTCCCCGTGGCGCGCTGCGCTTGCATCGACTGCAAGAGAGATAGCAGGGGAGTCGAGTCTAACGATCCCTTGTAGTCCACAAGTCTCGGCGCCTGCTCGATGGAACTCACCAAAAGCCTCCCACCGCCCCGAGATTTGTTTCCAATGCTAGCACAGGCCAAATACGATACCCGAACGGTAAGCGACGGGGTGTGACGGCCCCATCCGGGGAGCCGCCCGGTAAGCTGTGAAGGCATGCCCGAATTGACCACCTGCGAGGACGCGTCCGCCTGGGACGCCTTCGTCTCGCAGGCCAGCGACGCCTCGTTGCTGCAGGCCTGGGCATGGGGTAGCCTCAAGTCCCGCTACGGCTGGCGGGTGCAGCGCTACTTCTGGATGGAGGCCGGTCAGCCGATCGGCGCCGCCGCCGTGCTTCGCCGCGGCCTCCCTGGTGGGCTGGCGCTGGATTACGCGCCCCGGGGACCGATCCTCGATGGCCGCCTGGGACAGTGGCCGGCCTTTTGGCAGGCCCTGCGCGAACGCCTGGCCCAGGACGGCGGCACCGTGCTCAAGGTCGACCCGGAATGGACCACGGAGGCGGAGCGCGCGGTCCTGGCCGAGACCGGCGCGCTGCCGAGCCGCCATCCCATTCAGCACCAGGCGACCATGGTGGTCGATATCAGCGGCGGCGACGAAGCCCTGATGCGACTCAAAGAGTCGACCCGGCGCAACATCCGAACGGGCGTGAAGCAGGGGATCACCGTCGAGGCGTCCGAGGCCTCCGCCGCGATGGACCTCTTCTACGACTTGCTCCAGGAAACGGCGACTCGCGAACACTTCACCGTCCGCAGCCGCGCCTACTACCAGGACCTGTTGAGCCTGTTCCGCGAGCGGGGTCAGGTCGGCGTCTACCTGGCTCGTCAGCAGGACCGGTTACTGGCCGGGGCGGTCATGCTCTTCTTCGGCTCGAAGCTCGTCTACCTTTACGGAGGCACGCGGGCCGAGGCGAAGGATCTCAAACCCGGTTACCTGCTGCACTGGCGGGCGATCGAAGACGCCCAGCGACGGGGTTGCACCACCTATGACATGTGGGGCGTGCCGCTGGATCCGCAACCCGGCGAGCGCGGCTACGGCTACTACGTCTTCAAGTCGCGGTTCAATGGGCGGATAGTGCGCTTCATCGGACTCTACGACCTGCCGGTCAACCGCGCCGCCACGCTGACGATCCGGCTTGCCGAGCGGTTTGCACGGGCGGGTCAGCCCGAGTTTGTCTGAGGCCGCCCCCGCCGTAACGCCCGGCCGGCAGCTTGGCGCGGAGGTCTGGGACCGTGCCCTGCTGGGACAGCCGGAGGCGAACCTGCTGCAGAGCTGGAAGTGGGGGGAGCTGCAATCCCGTTTCGGGTGGAGTGTCGAGCGGCTCGCCTTTCACGAGGGTCGCTCGGGTGTCTGTTCCCTGCAGCGCAGCGCCACCCTCTTTCCGGGCGGCGCCGTCTATTACGTGCCGCGCGGCCCGGCTGTGGCCGAACGCGAACGCTTGCTCGTCCTGGACGAGCTGGAGCGGCGGGCCAATGCCGGGCGGGCGATGGTGCTCCGGGTCGAGCCCAACGCGCTCGTGGGGGACGAATGGCCCGCGTTCTTCGAGGGTCGTGGCTTTGTCAAGGGCAAGGCGGTTCAGCCGGAGGCGACCCGCGTCTTACGGATCGACGTCGACCCGGACCGCCTGCGGGCGGGCTTCAAACCGAAGACCCGCTACAACCTGAACCTGGCTGAAAAGAAGGGCGTCCGGGTTCGGGCTTCCCGGGATGTCGCGACCTTCGCGCAGCTGGCGGCCAACACCGGCAAGCGGCAGCAAATTCACCTGCCGGGCACCGCCTATTACCAGGCCGCCATCGACCTGTTTGGCCCTGGCGACGAGGTGCGCCTTTATCTCGCCGACCATGAAGGGGAGACCCTGGCGGGGATCATGGTCTTCCGGTTCGGCACCACCGCCTACTACCTGTTCGGCGGGTCGAGCGACAACAAGCGTGAGCTGATGCCGAACTACCTGCTGCATTGGCAGGCGATGCTCGACTTCAAGACGCTCGGCTGCGACAGCTACGACTGGTGGGGAATCCCGGAAGAGCCGGCGCCCGACCATCCGTGGTTTGGCCTCTACCGCTTCAAGACCGGGTTCGGCGGCGAGACCGTCCGCTATGCCGGCCTCTACGAGCACGTCCTGCGTCCGGGCCCGCTCCGGCTGGAGCGCCGGCTGCAGCAATTGAAGGCGAAAGTACGCGCGCCTATACTTCGGTGACATGGCGAGGGAGCGAACGCTCTCCGAGCAGGCGTTTGAGCAGTTCCCCCAGGCCCTGATCATCGTGGACCGCGAGGCGACCGTGCTGTCACTGAATCCGGTTGCCCAGCGTCTGACCGGGTGGGCCCTGAGGGACGCGGTGGGTCGGCCGGCCGCCGACATCCTCGAGGTGCGCACCGAGACCGGCGTCAATCTCTGCGCGCCGAACGGGGCGCTCCGGCGCGCCCTTCGGCTCGGCACCCGCATCAACACCCACTTCGCCTACCTCTTCCGGCTGCGCACCAGTGACGACCCGGTGCGGGTCTCCTACTCGGTCTCCCCGATCCGCATCAAGACCAAGACGCCGGACGGCGCGGTGATCATCATCCACGATGTCACACCGGAGCTGGAGACGATCGAGGCCCGCGACGCCCTGATGCTCGCCGCCTCGCATGAGCTGAAGACGCCATTGACCACGCTCAAGGGATTGAGTGAGCTCCTGCTCGATTTCGACCTGAGCGAAGCCCAACGCCGTGAGCTGCTCCAGGACCTGCATGGTCAGGCGGACCGGATGGAGCGCCTGATCGGAGACATCCTGGCGGTGAGCCGGATCGACTCCGGTCGCGTCTCCGTCGACTTCTCGCGAGTCGACGTCGCGTCGGTCGTACAACACGTCTGCGAAGAAGTGCGGCCGATGCTCAAAGGCCGCACCCTGAAATGCCGGATGCCTGAGAACCTGCCGGCGGTTATGGGCGAGGCGCGGAAGCTCCACCAGATCTTGGTGAACCTCCTGACCAATGCCATAAAATACTCCGAACCGGGGACCCAGATCACCCTTAGCGCGCGTATCGACCAATCGGCAGTGAGGTTCGAGGTCTCAGACCAGGGGGTCGGAATCCGCAAGGAACACATGCCCCGGCTGTTCGAGAAGTTTTATCGTGCCGACGACCCGGCGGTCCGGCGCACCTCGGGCACCGGGCTAGGGTTGTACATCGTGCGCAGCCTCGTCACCATGCTGGGCGGCCAGGTCCACGTACGCAGCCGGCATGGAAAGGGCACCGTCTTCATCGTCACCCTTCCCCGAGCCGAGACAGCCGCCCGAACCCGGCCGCGGGTTGCCGTCGGCGCGCACTGACGATGCCACCGGCGAAAAAGATCCTGATCGTCGACGACGAGGCCATGATCCGCAAGGCGGTCCACCTCGCGCTGGAGAAGGAAGGATATGAGGTGGTCGAGGCGGAAACCGGCGGTGAGGCGCTCCGCCGGATCGAGCTGAGCAAGCCCGACCTGATCCTGCTCGACATCATGCTGCCCGACGTATCAGGGTTCGACGTCTGCCGCGACATCCGCAAGGCCGGGCTCCGGGTTCCCATCATCATCCTCAGCGCAAAGACGGAAGAGATCGACGTGGTCGTTGGGTTGGAGATCGGTGCCGATGACTACATCACGAAGCCGTTTCGCACGCGGGAGCTGCTCGCCCGGATCGCCGCCCACCTGCGCAAAGCGCGCCAGGAGGAGGAGGCCGTCAACCAGGGTCGGCTGGAGTTCAAGGACCTGGCCATCGACCTCAACGAGCGTCGCGTCTTTCACGATTCGAGCGAGGTGATGCTGACCCACACGGAGTTCGACCTGCTGGCGTTTCTCGCGTCGAATGCCGGGAAGGTCCTGTCGCGGGAAAAAATTCTCAACCACGTGTGGGGCTACGAGTACCCGATCGAGACGCGGGTCATCGACGTCCACATCCGCAACCTGCGGCGGAAGATCGAGCAGGATCCCTCCCACCCGTTCTTCATCCTCGCGGTGCCCGGCATCGGGTACCGCTTCACCAGCGCCGGCCGGCTCGCGTAGTTCTTCGGCGCGACGTCAGGATGCCGCGGCGCCGGCGGCCGGCCGCAGCTCCCGGTAAACCCCGAGCAGTCGATCGAGGTTGTCCGACAGGCTGTAGCGCTCGACGGCGCGAGTCCGGGCCCGCCGGCCCAGCTCGGCGCGGAAGTCGGGAAAATCGATCAGGGTGCGGAGTGCCAGCCGGAGCTGCCCATCGAGATCCTTGGTGTCAACGACGATCCCCGCGCCGCGCAGGGCTTCGCCGTCCGAGCCCACGTCGGTGGCGATCGGCGCGACCCCGCAGGCCATGGCTTCGAGCAACGATAGCGACAGTCCTTCAACCATGGAGGGCAGCACGAAGATATCCATGGCGCGCAGCATCGCGATCCGCTCGACTTCCTCGAGCACCTGGCCGGTGAAGACGACGCGCGCATTTCCGTAGCGTCGTTCGAGGCGGCGCCGCTCGCTGCCACTCCCGACAATCACCAGCTTGACGTCCTCGGCGGCATCGACATCCTGGAACGCGCGCACCAGGATGTCGACGTTCTTCTCGGGATCGACGCGGCCCAGGTAACCGACGAGCGCGTTGGCCTCGAGCGTCCGCTTGAACTCCGACGTTCCCGGCGCGTACTTGTCCACATCGACGCCGTTGGGAATCACGGCAATGTTGCCGGCCGGCACGCCATAGTGCTCCAGCAAGCTCTTCTGCTGCTCGGAGAAGATGATCACCCGGTCGAAGCTGGCGAGCGACTGGGCATAGAGCCGGTAGACCGCGGTGCTGATGCCCTGCCACAGCCCGAAGCGGGAGTCGTACGGGACGTGGAA
>DATBYO010000128.1:0-7436 GCA_036513655.1 Candidatus Dormiibacterota bacterium
CGCCCTCGCGGTCGAGTAGCGCCTGGATTCCCTCGGCCACCAGTTGGTGGTCCTCTACTAACAGCACTCGGATCGTTGGCGGCATGACTCCCCGTGGCCTCGCTCTGGGTAACGCTTGCAGCGCCGGCTCCTTGCGACCGCATGCGACCCTGCAAATGCTGGTTGTTGTGTGCCCTCCGTGGCGGGAAGACATGGGATCACACCGCGACGTATTGTCGAGGCAATGAACACCCGGCAGCGCAACGTTGTGTGCGACCTGGCGCCGCCGTAACAACGCGGGCCGCTGCGCTAGGCGGCTTTCTTGTGTTTCCGAGGAGCGGCCGGCTTGCGGGCGATCGCCGGACGAGCCCGACGCTTGCTGGGTGCGGGCTTCGGTTCCCCCTCGATCTGCTCCAGCTTGACGCTGAGCTTCTTCAGTCCGCCCTGCAGGTTGTCGACCCCGTGGCGAAGCGTGACCGCGCTCCGCTTCTTCGCCCGTAAGAACCAGGTTTCGAGGGTGGCGTCGGCGCGGCGCAACACGGCCTCGACGCGGTCGGCACGGGTGCTCACCTTGATGGAACGGGCCAGCGACGGTGAGCTTGCGGCCCAATTCCCCCCTCGCGGGGCAGGGCAGCGTCGGTGCGGCCCAATTCCCTCCGCCGCTCGCCGGGGAGGACAGGGTGGGGGCTTAGAGGCGAAGCGGGCGAGGCCGAGCGAAGATCGCCGCCGGATCGTCCTTCCAGACCGCCGGCTGGACGTCGATATAGAGCTCGATCTCGTTCCCATCCGGGTCCTCGATGTAAAGGCTGTGCGTGATGGTGTGATCGGCCGTCCCGTTAAGACGCGCTCCGGCCGCCAGCAGTGCATCCCGTGCTTCGCGCAGCTCCTCGTCCGTTTCGCCGATCTTCAAGCCGAAGTGGTACATCCCGACCCGCCGGCCTCGCGGGATTGGCGCCGCATCCTCACCTACCTCGATCAAGAGGAGCTCGTGGTGAGTACGACCCGATGAGAACGCGGCGGCCGGAAAGCCGATTTCCTCGGGTGGCAGCGCGATCTCCTTCCAACCGAGCAGATCGCGATAGAAGCGACGCGAGCGGTCGAGGTTGCGGACGTAGAGGACCAGGTGGCCCAGCTCTTTGACCTGCACGCGCGTACCTCCTTAGAACTCGGCGACGACAACGTCAGAATAGTCAAACTACGCAGGTGAGCACCGATCGTCCGCCCGCCGACCCTCTCGAATTCACCTTGCGCTGGCCGGTCCGCGGCTACGAACTCGACAGCCGTGGGCACGTCAACAATGTTGTCTACCTGAGCTGGGCCGAGGAAATCGCCACCGCCCACGCGGAGGCCGCCGGCTATGGACGGCAATGGTCGGCGAATGCCGGTGGTGGCTGGATCATCCGACGGACCGAGATCACCTATCACCGGCCGGCTGTGTACGGCGATGAGGTCGAGCTCACCGTCAGGGTGGAGCTGGTCAGGGGCGCCCGCGGGGTCCGACGAACCACCATCCACCGCATCGCGGACGGCGAGCTCCTGGCCGAGGTCCTGACGGAGTGGGTGTGGGTGCGCCTTAGCGACGGCCGGCCGGTGCCCGCACCTCGCGAGCTGGTGGAACTCGCGGCGTCGGTTACCGCCGCAACGCTGGCGAAGCGCCGAGCGCGCTGAGTTGCGCGGCCAGCTGGTCGGCGGTGGCAAAGCCCTGGTTCACGCGGCTGACCCGCCCATCACCGCCGAGGACCGCCGTGGACGGTGCGGTCAGAACCTTGAACGCGGCCGCGGCGGACGGCTGCTTCGATAGATCGACCTTCAAGACCCGAAGAGCCGAGCCGAAGCTCGCCTCCACGGCTTCGACCGCCGGGAGCTGCACGGTGCGGCACGCCGTACAGCTCGGCGTGGAGAAGACGACCAGTGAGGGCCGCCCGTCCGGTGATTCACCCAGTGCCGTCCAGAGGGGCCCGCTGCCGCTGGCGCGCAACGCGTCGACACCGCGACCCGACCAGGCGCGAACGACGACCACCGCCATCACGACCAATGCGGAGGCTACGGCGAGGACGACGGCGCGCTCGACCATGACTTAGACCCGCCGCACGATACCGCGCCGGTCGAGCTGAGCCATGATGAAGCACAGGGCGCAGAAGTCGACGCTCGCATCGAGCGAGACCATGACCGCGATCGGCAGAGTCAGCACCCAGGCCACGAGCGCGTCGCCCGCCAGCAGGGAGATCGCCGCCACCAGCCAGATGGTGCCGCCGATCGCCCGCGCGATTCGGCGCGTTTCATGGTCCTCCTGGACGTCGTTCCGCTTGAGGATCCCGGCGGGCTCGAGCACGCGCCAGACGAGCTGGCGGACCACGTCGGCCGGCCACCAGAACCGACCCGCGAGCATGACCACGCCGGCGATCGCCAGCAGGCCAGCCCCCGCGATGCCTTGCAGGATCAGCCCGGCCACGACCAGGGCGACCATGGTCCATTGGTGCGCCTTTCGCGCCGTCCGATCGAAGAAGACTGTCTGGATGGTCGCAGTTGACATAGTTGACTAAATGGATCTACAAACTCAACAATCTGAGATCGACAGTGTAGAGGCCCGCCGCCTCACGGGTCAAGCGAGAGTTCGAATCAGTTAGGTGACGGTGATCCCGAGTGGCTCCAGGAGATCAGGGGTCTCGCTCCAGTACTCGGCGATCCGGCCATCCTGGTAGGGGCAGGTGTCGATCCGATTGAAGTCGACAGACCGGTCCTCCGGGACGGACCGAGTGCCGCAAACGGAGATCGCCGCCCGGGTCATGTCGCCGCCGGCCGCGAGGTCGTCGATACACACATGGAGATCGGGGATTACCAGCCGGAGCATGGCAATCCGCTCCCGAAAGGTGGCCGCGCTACCGCGCTGCCGGTACGGCGAGTGCTCGGCGAAATCCGAGGTCAGCACCTCGTCGAAATGGCCAGCCGGCCGGCGTTGAAGGCCTCCTCGATCAGGCGGCGACTCGACGTCAAGCTCGTAGTTAGAGGGTCAGGCGGCCCGCCCGACGAGGATCGTCCCTGGCTCGGCAATGATCGAGCCCGCCACGCCACCCAGCGCCGCTCGTCGATGGCCTTCGTGGGCTCGCAGGAACTTCACGACGCGGCCTGCGACCTCGGCCGGATCGCACGCGTAGGGACGCCAACGGTCTTTGGACCTCGGGTCCATGCTGGCCACGAAGTTGAAATCGACGATATTGCCGTGAACCTGGTGCTCTGCTTCGGCGTGCACGACATGCGACGGCACCAGGAAGACGGGGGCACGGAATGCCGCCGTCGACAGGTCCATGAACCCGAAGAAGTACCAGAAGAACAGGTCCTCGATCAGCCGCTGCCGCTTGACGAAGAATCGCTTCTGCAGCCGGCTCACCCGGCCGTGTTGGTAGAGGACGTGCGTGGCCTTCACCTGCATGGCCAGGCTGAGGCGGAAGCGCTCCTTGAGGTGGGTTTCGAGGTCCCGCCGCTCGTCGTCCGACATCGGCACCATCACCTCGAGCGCCCCGCGAGGCCGCCCGAAGGTGAGCAGCTTGCCAACCTCCATCTCCGTGAAACGGCTGAATTGGACGTCGCTGAGCCGGCTCACGGAAGGAATAACGGAGGTAGCCTCGATGGTTTGCTCCGAATGAGAATGGAAATCACGATGACCCCCTCCCCGAGCCTCCCTGGAACGGATAAGCAGCCGCAACCTCGGCGGAACCTCCGGCGCTGGATCATCCCGATCGGCGGCGGCCTGCTTTCGGCCGTCCTGATCGTGATCGGCACCCCTCACGTCGCCTGGTACCTGCGGGTGGTGCTGGCGGCGGTCGCCTTCCTCTACATCGGCGGGCAATCGGCCGCGTATTTGTGGTCGAGCCATTCCGACCAGGGCTGATTTCGCGACTACAATTGCGCTATCGCAAAGAGTGACATTCTGAAGGTTCAGCGGCAGCCGGCAGCCGCCGACGCGGTCTTCGCGACGGTGCTCCGAGAGGCCGTCGAAACCGTCGAGGCGTCCGGGTACCCGTACCTCGTGCTGGGTGGCCTGGCGTCGTCGCTAGTGGGACGCCCGCGCTGGACGCACGACATTGATTTGCTGGTCCGGCCTGACGACGCCCGCGCCGTGCTGGCGGCGTTTCGAGCGGCCGGCTTCACCACCGAAGAGACCGACCCGGTGTGGATCTACAAGGCGTTCAAGGACGACGTCATGGTCGACATCATCTTTATGGTGATGGGCGGGATCTACCTCGATGACGAGATGCGGGCCCACGCCATCGAGCGCGAGGTTGCAAATCCCTCCCCCTCCGGTGGAAGGCAGGGCAATTCCCCCTCCCCCTCCGGTGGAAGGCAGGGCAATTCTCCCTCCCCCTCTGGGGGAGGGCAGGGTGGGGGCCTGCGCATTCGGATCCCGAGCCCGGAAGACCAGATCGTGATCAAGGCAATCGTCCACCGGGAGGAGACTTCGCGGCACTGGTTCGACGCGCTCGCGATCCTGGGGCGGGCGGAACTCGACTGGGACTACCTGCTCCATCGCGCGCGAGTCGGCGCTCGCCGGGTTCTGGCCCTGCTGATTTACGCGCAATCGGCCGATATCCTGGTGCCATCGTGGGCGATCCGCCGCCTTTACGAGGAGGTCTACGCGCAGTGAACGAACCGCGCGACGAATATCTTCCCGAGGCGATTCGCGAGAAGCTGATTCACGACCCGCGCGTCGCCGAGCAAGACCTGAGGGTCCACGTCAAGGAGCACCGGGTGATGCTGGGCGGCAACGTGGCCAGTCCACAGCTCAAACAGCGGATCACCGAGGTCGCTCAGGAGCTGCTTCCCGGCTATGACGTTGTCAACGAGACCACCGTGGTATCGGCCACCGAGCCCGACAGCGAGGAGCCGGTGTCGTGATCCGGATCGCGGCGGTCGGTGATCTTCACTACGGGGTTGGTTCGCCGGAGATCCTCCGCCCCAGCCTCCACCATCTTCCGCAGCGCGCCGACTTGCTGCTGCTCGCCGGGGACCTGACGCGGTGCGGCGGGCCGGAGGAGGCCGAGATCCTCGCCGAGGAGCTGCGCGGCTTGCCGATCCCGGTAGTCGCGGTGCTCGGCAACCACGACTACCACGGCGGTCGCGAGGATGAGGTCCGGCGTGTGCTCGAGGGCGCGGCAGTACGGGTGCTCGAAGGTGAGGCCACCACGATCGACGTCGACGGGGTTCGGGTCGGCATCGCCGGCACCAAGGGATTCGGCGGCGGCTTTCGCGGTGCTCACGGCAGCGATTTCGGTGAACCCGAGATGAAAGCGTTCGTCGGTCACACCAAGCTGCTGTCCGAACGGCTGGAGCGGGCGCTGACGGGACTCGAGGTCGACCTCCGCATCGCGCTGCTTCATTACTCACCGGTCGAAGCGACCCTGGTAGGCGAACGGTTGGAGATCTACCCGTTTCTCGGCAGCTATTTGCTGGCGGAGGCGGTGGACAACGCCGGCGCGGACCTCGTGCTCCATGGCCACGCCCACCACGGGGAGGAGAAGGGGCGCACGCCCGCCGGCATCCCGGTGCGGAACGTCGCCCAGCCGGTCATCCGGCACGCGTACAACATCTATACCCTGGATGCGAGTCGCCAGATCCTGCCTGCTGCCGCGGGCGGAATAGGGTCCTAGCCGGGCGCTATCCTTCGGAGATCGAAGGGCAGCGCGCGACGGTCGTCTTCTTTCCCGAGGGAGCCTATGGGCCGACGAACAACTGCGTCGGGATCGGCGCGGAATTGCAGCGCCGCGGCGCACGCGTCGTCTTCGTGATCGAGGAGTCGTTCAAGGGAACCCTGGCGGCGAAGGGCTTCGAGGAACAGCTGATGCGGCTGAAGCCCAGGCCCGAGGTCGAGGAGGTGCCCGGGCAGTTCTGGAAGGACTTCATCCGAGAGACCGCGCCCGAGTTTCGCAAGTCCCCCATCGACGCGCTCGAAACGCTGACCAGGCCGATTTGGCGCGAACTCATCAGCGGTTCGATGTACGTCAACGACCGCCTCGAGTCGATCTTCCAAACCGTGCAGCCCGACGTCATCGTCCAGGACAACGTCGTCGCCTTCGCCGCGGTGCTGACCGCCGCCACGCCATGGGTGCGGATCGTGTCATGCAATCCGCTCGAGCTGCCCGATGCGACGCTTCCGCCGGTTTTTTCCGGGCTGCCAACCGCTGAGCAGAGTGGCTGGGCGCGCTTTCGCCGCGTCTATGCCGATCTTCATGCCGGCCTTCACCTCGAGTTCGACACCTTCCTGCGCGACCACGGCTGTCCGCCGCTTCCCACTGACCAGTTCATGTACGAGTCGCCCTCGCTCAACCTCTATAACTACCCGGCAGAGCTTGACTACCATCGTTCCGTTCAGTTGGCGCGGACCTGGCATCGCCTCGAGTCGTCGGTCCGCTCAACCGACGAACCGTTTGCCCTCGCCGAGGCCGGCCGCAGGACCATCTACCTCAGCCTCGGTAGCCTGGGCTCTGCGGACACCGAACTGATGGGGAGGCTGATCGAGGTGCTCGGCCGGGCCGACTACCAGGTCATCGTCAGCATGGGGCCACAGCACCAGGAGCTGCGCCTGGCCGGCAACATGGTCGGCGCCGAGTTCCTGCCGCAGACATCGGTACTGCCGCGGGTCGACCTGGTCATCACCCACGGCGGCAACAACACCGTCACCGAGAGCATCCACTTTGGGAAACCGATGATCGTGCTCCCGCTCTTTTGGGACCAGCACGACAATGCCCAACGGGTGCAGGAGACGGGCTTTGGCGTCCGTCTCGATCCCTACCGCTTTCGCGACGACGAGCTCCTCGATTGGATCGACCACCTTGTCGGCGATCAGAGGCTGGCCGGCCGTCTGGCAACCATCTCGAGGCGGCTGCAAACGGCGCCCGGGACGGTGCGGGCGGCCGAGTTGATCGAGGCGCTGGCACGTAGCCGGCAGCCCACCCGAGCCCGCCCCTGACGCCGCTCGCTCCCGGTTACCAGGAGGAACCCTACTGGTGGCGTGAAGCCCGACCGAGTCGTCTGCCCACCACCACGCTGCCGACCGAAGTCGACGTCGTCGTGGTGGGTGGCGGCTATACCGGGATGATGGCGGCGGCGAGGCTGGCCTGGCGCGGCCGCTCGGTGGCCCTGCTCGAGAAGCACGAGCTGGGCTGGGGCGCGAGCAGCCGAAACGGCGGCATGATGCACCCCGGCTTCAAGGTCGGTCCCGGCGAGCTGCTCAAGCGTTACGGTGACCGGGCTCGTCACCTTTATCGCGAAACTCTCAACGCCTTTGCCCTCGTGGAAGAGACAATCGCCACCAACCGGATCGATTGCGAATACGCTCGCACTGGCCACCTTTACCTGGCCTATAAACCCGGTCACGTCGAGCATCTCCAGGCCGAGGGCCGCCTGCTGACCGAGGAGTTCGGACTCAGCGCCCGGTTCTTGCAACGGGAAGCACTGGCGTC
>DATBYO010000129.1:0-12078 GCA_036513655.1 Candidatus Dormiibacterota bacterium
CGGCCACTTCTTCAAGGCGGCCAGCAGCGAGTACCGGCTGGGGGGCTTCGCGGTGATGGCAAACATCCGCGAATTCTCGCCGGTCGCGACCGGTCTCATGATCGCCGCCGTCAGCGGCACCGCCATTGTCGCCGACCTCGGGGCACGCCAGGTCCGCCAGGAGCTCGAGGCACTGAGCGTGATGGGTCTTTCCAATGTCCTCTTCATCGTGGTGCCGCGCGCGCTGGCGTTGATGGTGATGACAGCGCTCTACAACGTGCCAATGATCGTCTTCACAACCCTGTCGGGATTCTTCATTGCGATTGCGGTCGTAGGGGTCAACCCGGGCGCCTTCCTGGCCAGCTTCTTCACCCAGGGCACGCTGGTCGACCTGTTCGGCGGTGAGATCAAATGCATCCTGTTTGGCGCGCTCGTCGCCGCCATCTGCATATATAAAGGTATTAGCGCCAAAGGGGGCGCCGAGGGCGTCGCCCGCGCCGTCCACTCCGGCGTCGTCTGGTGCTTTGTCGGGATCCAGGCCCTCGAGTATCTCTACACGCCAACCGTTCTCGCGCTTTTCCACAGCCAGAACGTGCTGCGCTGATGGCCGCCAGCACCTCACTCCGGCCGCCAGCCCAACAATTCGGCCCGGTCCCGCGCCGCTTCTGGGCTCCCGGTCTCGACCTCTTCGACGTGCTCGGCCAGATCGTTCTCTTTGCGGTGAGCGCGCTGCGCGCCATCCCGCGGGCGCTCGCCTATCGAAAAGAGATCTGGTGGTACGCGGCCTTCCTCGCCCTCGGATCCACGCCGGTGGCGCTGGTCATGACCTACTTCAGCGGCTCGGAGTGTTCGGTCGAGGCTTATTACTCGCTGCACCAGCTCGGCGGCGCCGAGAGCCTGGCCGGCGTCTTCAACGCCCTTTGCGACATGCGTGAAATCACGCCGATCTTCTTTGGCTTCGCCATCGGCGCCAAGGTCGGCTGTGGGCTGGTGGCGGAGCTGGGGACGATGCGGATCAACGAAGAAATCGACGCCCTGGAGACCATGGGTGTCCCCTCGGTGCCCTTTCTCGTCACCACCCGCATGGTGGCGGCGCTGCTGGTGCTCCCCTTGATGTACGTGCTGGCGCTGGCCACCAGCTTCTTCGCGAGCTGGGTGGTGCAGCGCTTTCAGATCGGGCTGGTCTCGAACGGCGTCTACTTCTCCTACTTCTGGCGCTTCACCAACCTCACCGACTTCGGTTACTCGCTGATCAAGGCGGTGATCTTCGCCTTTCTCGTCATCTGTGTCGGGGTTTACTACGGCTACCACGTCAAGGGCGGCGCGGTCGGCATTGGACGGGCGGTCGCCAAGACGATGGCGATCAGCCTGGTGATGATCGTGGTCGTCAACGCCATCCTCACCCAGATCTTCTGGGGCACGAACCCGAATCTTCCAATCCCATCATGAGCAGCGAATACATGATCGAGGTCACAGACCTCCACAAGGCCTTCGAGGGCCGGACGGTCCTCGACGGGGTCACCTGCCAGATCCCTGCCGGAAAGATCTCGGTCGTCATGGGACCGTCGGGAACGGGCAAGAGCGTCCTGCTGCGTCACGTCGTCGGGCTGCTCTACCCCGACAGTGGCGACGTCCGCGTCGCCGGCAAGAGCGTGCCCGATTTGGGTGAGGATGAGCTGCTCGAGCTCCGCCGCAATGTCGGCATGCTCTTCCAGGATGGCGCGCTGTTCAGCTCGATGACCCTCTTCGACAACGTCGCCTTCCCTCTCCGCCAGCACACGAAGAAATCCGAGAAGGAGATCAAGGAGATCGTGATGGAGCGCCTGGAGGAGGTAGGGCTTGCCGAAGCCGTCACCAAGATGCCAAACGAGCTGTCGGGCGGCATGCGCAAGCGCGCCGGCTTCGCCAGGGCGCTCGTGCTTGAACCCGAGCTCCTGCTCTTCGACGAGCCGGACTCCGGGCTCGACCCGGTGCGAACCGCCCTGCTCTGCGACCTGATCAAACAGATCCAGCAAAAGTACAAGTCAACCGGTGTCGTGATCAGCCACGACATCAAGTCCTGTTTCAACATCGGCGACCACATCATCCTGTTGTACGGCGGCAAAGTCGTCGACCAGGGCTCGAAGGAAGAGGTGCAACGGTCGGCGAACCCATTCACCCAGCAGTTCATCAAGGGCGCGGTCGACGGGCCCCTGGGCATGGAGTAGTGGACGCGATCCGCACCGGGGGAACCAGGTATCGGGCGCTCCTGCTGATGGGGCTGGTGATCGCGATGGCCATCGCCTCCTTCCGGATCGTCAACGGATTGACGGAATACCGGCTCGTGGTTCCGCTCGATTCGGCCGACGGGCTGTATCCGGGAAGCGATGTCCTGATTGCGGGCGCCAAGGCCGGAACCGTCCGGGAGATCAACCTTGACGGCGGCCAGACACTCGTCACCCTCGCCATCGACGACGCCTATGCGCCGGTTCACGCCGATGCCACGATTACGGTGCGACCCAAGAGCCTGCTCGGCGAGAAGTACGTGGCACTCGATCCCGGTTCAGCCGATGTGTTGCCCCCCGGCTCGAGGCTGTCGCAGCACCAGGTCGCCCGGGCAGTCGACCTCCAGGACGTCGTCAACAGCCTCGACCAGCCGACACGCGAAAAGCTGCGAACCCTGGTGATCGCGCTCGGCGGCGGGCTCGCCGGCCGCGGCATCGACACCAATCAGACCCTCAGCACCGGCCGGCAGGACCTCGACCACCTGGCGGCGATCAGCAATACGCTGGCGGCCCGCGACCAGGACTTGCAGCAGGTGATCACGGGGCTCGACCAGGTGACGACCGAGCTCGCCCGGAGCGATCGACGCAACCAGCTGGGCGCCTTGATCGCGAACTCGCAGGCGCTGCTGCATTCGCTTGCCCAACAGGATGCCCAGATCAAGACCACGCTCACGGCGGCGAACGCGGCGCTCGGGCGCACCGACGCCTCGCTCTCGGGAACCGCCGCGCAGCTGAACAACATCCTTCTGCAGGCGCCGCGGACGGTCGGCCTCCTCAGTGGACTGACCGCCGACCTCGCCACCAATACCGACCTACTGGTGCGAGATCCCGCAATCTTCGACGCCGGCATGAAGGACAGCACCAGCGTCTTCGGGGCGCAGGATGCACAGGGTTATGCCACCCGCATCAGCGTGGTGGCTGGCGCCTGCAGCCCCGGAGTCCCCTGCAACCTGCCGGTCGGAAGCCTCCCGCATGTTCCGGATGCCTTTGATGCGGTCGTGCGCGTTTTGCTCGGAGGCGGCCGATGAGGAGCCGCGCCAACCTTCCGATTTTCGTCGCCTATGCCCTGCTGGGGCTGCTGGCCACCGCCTTCCTTATGGCGCAGATGGGTGGCGAGTTCGTGCTCGGTGGCTACCGCATCAACGCGATTTTCAAAACGGGCGCCGAACTCGTGGCCGGCGACGACGTCACGATGTCGGGTCTGCGGGTTGGCAAGGTCGAGACCATGACACCTGTAGACGGCGGCACCCAGGTCAGCTTGCTGCTGCACCGTGACTTCACACCGGTCTTCAAGGATGCCCGCGCCATCATCCGGCAGAAGAACCTGCTCGGGGAGGCCTACGTGGAGGTTAGCCGGGGAACGGCGTCGCAGGGCGGCATCGCCGACGGCGGCACCATCCGTCAGGATCACACCCTGGCCCCGGTCGAGGTGGACGAGGTGCTCAACGCCCTCGACCCCCAGGTGCGGGACCAGCTCAACCTGGTCATCAACACCCTGGGGCAGGCAACGGCCGGCCGCGGCAGCGACATGAACGCGTCCGCCGCTGACCTCTCGGCGGTGGCGCAGGACCTGCAGGTCCTGGCCCACACACTGGCCAACAACTCCGATCACCTCGACGCCCTCATCACCGACCTTCGAAAGGTGATGGAAACGCTGGCGGCCTGGCACGCGGACTTCCGCGCCATGCTCACCGACTGGGACCACGTGATGGCCACCCTCGCATCGCGTGAGCAGAACCTGACGGGGACGATCGTCGAGCAGGACAAGGTGATGGCGATCCTGGACCAGGCGCTGAGCGGGGGCGCCGCCGATCAACTGCATGCCGCGATCGCGCAGGGTCCGGCCGCCATCGACAACGCCAACCACTACCTCGGCGGCGCCGCCACCGTCTTTGGCATCGTCCAGAACGACACACCGGGGATCAAGCAGCTGTTCGAGGAACTGGCCTCGGTGATGAGCGGGATCGGACATCCGGACGAACCCGGCAGCAACCCGAACGATTGGGTGCATATGTGGCGGGTCTACTGCGCCGGCCAATGTTTCCAGCCGGGCACGCCGTGACGCGTCGAACCCTCGTCAGCCTGGCAATGGTGTTTGGTTTTGCCGCGGCTTGCCTGGGCGGGCTGGGACTGATCGCGTTGAACATGGGCCTGCACGTCCCCTGGAGCAACGAGTTCGCCCTCAACGCGGAGTTTGCGAGCGCCAATGGCTTGGTGCCGCAGGCCGATGTGCGCGTCAGCGGCGTGCACGTCGGCACCGTGCTGACGATCACCGATGCTCCGAATGGCGCGACCCTGGTGCGCATGGCGCTCCAGCCGGGCATCCCATTGCGGCGGGACACACGCGCCGTGATCCGGCCAAAGACGCTGCTGGGCGAGAAGTTCGTCGAGCTGGTGCGGGGACAAGGGAGCCAGGAAGCGTACCTGGGAAATGGCGCCACCATCCCCAAGGCCCAGACCGGGCAGGCGATCGAGATCGACGACATCCTCAACGCCATGGACGCGCCGACTCGAAAGGCGATGTCCGAATCCTTCCGGCAGCTGGGCATCGCTTTCGACGGCCGCCAGCAGGATGTCGCCGCTGCGCTGCCCCAGCTCGACGCCACGATGGCGAACCTTCGTCCACTCGCCCGCGTCGGCGAGAGCCGCCAGCAGCAGCTCGATCGCATCCTGACCAACCTCAACACCATCATGCAGGCGCTGGCCGACGAGCAGGACCAGCTGGGTCACCTGGTCAACAGCGGCGACACGGTGATGAGCGCCATCGCTTCGCGGGACCAGGCGCTGGCCGGCACCGTTCGCAACGGCGCCGCCGTTTTCGGGTCCCTTGACCAGGCCTTTTCCGGGGTGACGGCGGCAGATCGCGCCTCGCTGCAAAAGAGTCCGACCACGATCGCCGCCGGCCGGCGGACTCTTAGCCTGACCAACCCCCAGGTCGATCAACTATTGCCGGAACTGCTGCTGGGACAGATCGGCTATCCCAATGACCAGCTGAACATCACCAACGCCGAGTCGCTGACGCTGGCGGCGGAATGGATTTCCGCCTTCTCGCACCAGGAGGCAAGCGGTTACAACGCACTGCGAATCACCGGGCTGACCCCATCCGCACAGAAGACGTCACCGTCCGGACTGGGAGCAGGCGCGGCCCCAGGCGGCACGCCGGTTGCGCCCCAGGACCTTTCCGAGCTGTTGCTGCTGATGCTGGGGAATACCCGATGAGGCTCCTGATCGGGTTGCTCGCCGCGGGAGCGCTGGCAGCTGGACTGCTCGGCAACGTCTTCGGCAATCATGGCTACACGGTCACTGCCTATTTTCTCAGCGCCGAAGGGCTGACTCAGGAAAACGACGTCGTGATCAACGGCGCGCGCGTGGGCAAGGTCCTATCCGTTGGCATCGCCCCCGACAACGGTCCGAGCCAGGGCGGTGCGCAGGTCGTGATGGCGATCAACGGCGCAGCCGCTCCCTTGCACCGAGGGACCCGTGCCACCATTCGGCCGAAGGGCTTGCTCGGCAACCCCTTCATCGAGCTGACGGCCGGACCGGCGAGTGGCGCCGCGATCCCGTCCGGTGGCACGCTGCCGCTCCAGGACACCGCCTCGCCGGTGGACCTCGACCAGGTGATGGATCTCTTCGACCCGCAGACGCGCGCGCGCATCCAGACACTCACCCGTGAGGGGGGGACCGCGCTCGCCAACCGCGGGTCCGACCTCAATCTATTCCTGGCTGCATTGCCGGGAATCACACAGGACACAGCCGTGGTCACCGACCGGATCGCCTCGCAGGACCAGCAGCTGAGCGCGCTTGATGTCGAGTTCGACCGGATTGCCCAGATGATGGCGACCGAAGACCGGGCCTTCCGCGCCGACATTGCCAATGGGGCCAGCCTGCTCGACGTGACCGCCGCCCACGAGGCCCAGCTGAAGGCGGAGCTGGTCTATGCGGACCGCGCGCTGGGTCAGCTGGCAGCCGGGCTGAAGGGCCACGAGCGCGACCTCAACCAGATGCTGAAGCAGCTCCCCTCCGTCCTCGACGCGCTGCAGAAACTCTCCGACCACTCGGCCACCTCATTGGCCGTCCTCGACCCGTGCATGGCGGACATCGTGCAAACGCTCGCCGAGATGCGCAGCGCCACCTCCTATCGGGATGCCAATGGCAACCTGCTACGGGTCCATCCCTACGTCTTCGCCGGGACCGAGCCGGTCAACCCCGCACGCATCGCGTGCAGCGGAGGCGGCGGATGAAGCGGCGAACGAGGCGTCCCCTGCGCACGGGATACCTGACGCTGGCGGGCGTCATGATCGTCCTCCTGCTGGCGCTCGCGATCAATCTCAGCTTTGGTCTCCCCTTCAACCTCAGCCTCTTTCCCCCGGGACAGGACTATGCCGTCAACGCCGCCTTCAGCGATGCGAACGGGGTGAACCGGGGAGCCGACGTGGTGATTGCCGGCCATACGGTCGGGCAGGTCACCGGCGTGCAGGCTTCGGGCCGACGGGCTTTGGTCAGCATGCGAATTTCCCCGCACTACGCCCCGCTGCATCAGTTCACGACCGCCCGTGTCCGCTATTCGACGCTGCTGGCGCAGAAGTACATCGAAATCACCCCGGTCGACGGCGGAGCTCAGGTGCAAAGCGGCGGCACGATCGCGAGCGACAACACGCTGAGCCCGGTCGACTTCGACCAGTTCCTCAGCGCTCTCGACCCACAGACCCGGGCCCGGCTGCAAACCCTGATCCAGCAAGCCGGCGCCGGACTCGACGGACAGCAGGCCAGCCTCAACGACCTGCTGGCACAACTGAGCGGTCTCTCCAAGGAGTCACTGGCTGCGCTGAGCACGTTCCATCAACACGACCCGGACCTGGACCGCATTGTGGCCAACCTGGCGATCGTGAGCAATCGGCTGGGGCAGAGTCACCAGCAGCTTGGCGACCTGGTCGCGAGCATGGGTGACGTGACCGGGACGCTGGCCCGCAACGACCAGGCGCTCGCTGCATTGCTCACCCACCTGGGCAATGTCATGGGCGATTTCGATGCCACGCTGGCCGGCAACGAACAGAACCTTCGGACCACGGTCGTCACCCTGGATCCGCTGCTGACGCAGCTCAACGGCACGCTTGCCCTCGTCTCTGCCGATACGCGGACGAGCATCGCCGCCATCAATACCAACAACCGGGTGCTCCAGCCGGAGCTGGTCAGCGCCGTCTCCCAGACCGATGCCGCCGGAAATAACCTGCTGCGCCAGTACTACGTCGTCAACCCCGCCTGCGACCAGGTGAGTGCCACGCCCAATCCGCAATGTCAGACCGGCATCGGTCAGGCCGGATCGGCCGGCGCCGTGGCGCCGACCATCCCTTCTCTGCCGGCCGTGCCCTCCTTGCCGAGCCTACCGTTACCGAAATGTATCCCGACCCCCTCCCCGACGCTGCCAACGCGACCGACGCCGACCCTCCCACCCCTGCTCTGCCCCTCTATCTCGCCGCCCGTCCTCCCGTCGATACCCTGCATGCCGTCGCTACCGGCGCCGACGCGGCCCGTACCCACCCCAACGCCGTCGCTGTGCCCATCCCTGCCGGCTGCCTCTCTGCCGCCGCTGGGACTGCCCGATTGGCTCAGCATCTTGCTCTCTTTGGCGGCACCATGAGGTCGAAAAAACACCTCAACCGCACACGACTGGTTGGCCTACTCGTCACGCTCGCCGCCGTCGCCTTCGCGGTCATCGTCTTCGTCCCGTTTTCTCTCCCCTGGAGCCACTCGCTTCGCGTGCAGCTGCAGGCGGGCGCCTTCGGGGAGCTCAACGCCGGCGCGTGGGTGGAGCTGCGCGGCACGAAAGTCGGGTCGGTGGATGGTGTCGAGTACAAGGACGGCTTTTCCTTGATCCACGTCCTCATCGACCCACGCTACGCCGGTCAGATCCACGCCGACAGCCGGGCAGCCGTCCGACCACACGGCCTGCTCGGCCCGAAATACGTCGACCTTCAGGGCGGGACGACCGGCCAGCTCCACGACGGCGCGACGATTCCGCTGTCGAGGACGACCGTGTCGACAGACTTCGACCAGGTGCTCAACTCGCTACAGCCTGACATCCGCGCCAACCTCAAGACGATCTTCGTCGAGCTCGGGCGGGCGGCCGACGGACGCGGCGCGACCGTTAATGCCGCGTTCCTTTCGCTTGGCCAGTCGTCGGCCGACGTCTCCGCCACCACCACGGTGCTGAGCCACCGCGCCGATGACCTCGCCGGCTTGATTGCGGCCAGCGAGAAGCTCGACCGCGACCTGCAGAATGCGCCCATCGACCGGCAGATCGCGGACACCGACCTGGTCCTCAGCGGCCTGGTCAAGGTCGAGGACGCTATCGGCTCCGGTATCGATCACACCAGCGCCGTCACCCAGGCGCTCGATACCGTGATGAACGGGAACGCCGCCAACCTGGCGCACATCCTCGCGGGCGGTCCGGCCACCGTCAACCAGTTGCGGGTAGTGGCGAGCGAACTCGATGCCGTCATTGTGGGCATCAATCCGGCACTCCCGTGCCTGATGCAGGCGGTCCTCGAAACCAGGTCGGCCTTTGGCGGCCGCGACGGTAACGGGCATTACGTCCGGGTCCAGATCGTTCCGACCAACAGCGGAACGCCACCCCCATCTTCGTGCATCAGTGGGACGCCAACATCGCAGACGGCGCCCCTCCATGATCAAGACCTGATCGCGCTCTTCCTTGGCAATTAGCCCGCTCGCCGCGCCGTCGCGCCGCCCGTTCCTGCTCTTGCTCCTCGCGCTGTTGCTCTCCGGTGGCAGCCTGCTCGGACTGATGCGTCTGCACCCGGACGCTCGGGTCGACCTCCTCATCGACCCACACGCTCGCGGCTTCTCCGACGAGGCGCGGTTTGCCGATACCTTCGGCGCCGACCCGGTGGTGGTGATGGCGCAGCCCGCCGGCGGCGTGCCGTTGATCACCCCCGACCACATCGTCGGACTGTCCCACCTCGAAGGAAAGTTGCACCTCGTTCCCGGCGTCAAGAAGGTCTACGGACCCGGCACGCTGGTCAACACGCTCGCGATCAGCGCCACCACGGTCTTGCTCAACGCCTGCGCCCAGGAGGGAAAGACGGCGGAGGCCGCCGCCCGGCAGCAAGCGGTCGCGGCGGGTAAATCGCAGGCGCAGCAAGACCAGGCCGGTCAGCAAGCCTTCCAGCAGGCCGTGAGCGCCTGCGCCCAGCGATACGCAAAGGCATTTCCTTCGCTGGGCGTGCCCGCCGTGAACAACCCGATCTTCATCCAGGGCGTGCTGCTCGAGCCCGACGGGCAGCACGTGCGGCCTTTCTGGAATTGGGCGTTGCCCGACGGGCAGCACGCCATCATCACCGTCCGGCTCAACCGCGATGCATCCCTCGACCAGGTCCGCCAGGTCGTCCAAATCGTTCGGAGCGCCGCGAGCAGCAGCGACCTCAAGGAGTTACATGATCTGCGATTTGTCGCCTCCGGCTCTCCCGCGCTGACCCTCTCGGTGGCCGACTCCGTCTTCAACGCATTGCGACTGCTCGTGCCGCTGGCGCTGGTCGCGGTGCTGATCGTCGGCCTGCTCGCGCTGGGGACCTCGATGCTGCTCACCATCCTCGTCGCCGCACTCGCCGCCCTGTGGACCGCCGGAATCGCCGGCTTCATCGGACTCCCGGTCACCCCGGGCACGCTGGTCGTCCTGCCGGTCGTCCTCGGGTTGGCTACTGACTATTTCATCCAGTCGGTGAACCGGGTGATGGACACCGACGGAACGCTCGAAGAGCGCGTCGCGCTGGCCGCTCGCCGCGTGTTGCCCTCGACGGGATTGGCCGCGGCCGCGACCGCGGCGGGGATGCTGGCCTTCGTCGTATCGGGCATCCCCCTGGTGCGGCAGTTCGGACTTTTCATCGCGCTCGGCGTCGCCATGGCGTACCTCGCGAATTACCTGGTCGGATTGCCGGCATTGTTGCTGGTGGGCCGCAGATTTCCCCACGTCTTGCAAGGTGGCCGCATCCGCGCTGCCGCAGGGCGCCGCATTGCCTCGATGGGGGCGCTGGCACCGGCGGCCGCCATGGCGATCGTCATCGTTGGACTGTGGGGATGGGCGGCGCTGCCGGCCGTCAAGATCGAAACCGATCCAGCCCAGCTGGTGCCCGCCGGCGATGCCGCGCTCGCCGAGGCGGACGCCGTGCGACGTGAGGTCGGGCTGGCCGGCGAGATCGACCTGGTGCTCGAGGGCCGAGACGCGGCGTCCCCGGATGCGGTGACCTGGCTCGACACGGCGACGCGCCAGGCGGCAGCGCAATCGCGCGGCGACCTCAAGCCGCTCGAGAGTCTCCCCGGGTTCCTCGCCGGCTTCAACCAGGGGACCCTGCCCGACGGAACGCGCACCAAACTGATCCTCGACCGGATCCCGGGCTACTTCAGTGGCGCGGTGTTCGACAGCCGCACCGGGCTCTCGCTCTCGATCTTCGGATTGACCCACGTCACCTCCGTCGAGCGTGACCGGGCGCTGGTGACGCAAATGCGGGCCGCCGCCGGGACGCCACCGTCCGGATACCGCGCCTTCCCCGCGGGCCTGGCGGTGATCGCCGACCAGGCGCTCAGCGAACTCCAGGGGGACCAGCTGCGGCTGACCTTACTGGCCGTCGGGCTCATCCTCCTCGTGCTGCTGCTCGGTTACCGGCAGCTTCGCCCTGCCATCCTGGCCATCCTCCCCACGCTGGTCGCCGCCGGCGCCGCTACCGGTCTGCTCTTTCTCGTCGACGCATTGCTCAACCAGCGATCCAGTCCGATCACAATCCTCCTCGGCGGCGTCGTGGTGGCGTTCGCCACCGAATTCTCGGTCCTGTGGCTGGCGCGTTATCGCAGCGAACGCGGCCAAGGGATCGACGCGGCCGAGGCGGCGCACCTCGCATCGTCGCGCGTCGGCCCGGCGATTGCGGCCTCCGCGCTCGCCCTGACGGCGGGATTTGGCGTCCTTGCGCTCAGCCCGGTCCCAACCGTCCGCGATTTCGGGATCTGGAGCGCCTTCGACCTGCTGCTGGCCACCGCCGCCGTGCTGGCGCTCCTACCTCCGCTGGCGCGACGCTGGTACCGCTGATCCTCCCCTTCTCGAGGACCGCGCGCCTACTCGCCCTTGAAGCTCGGCTTGCGCTTTTCGGCAAACGCGCTCAGGCCCTCTTTGGCGTCGGCGGTCTCGAACAAGCGAAAGATCCCTTCGCGCTCCAGCGCGAGCGCGCTCTCCAGCGGCATCTCGAGGCCCTGCTTCGCGACCAGCTTGATCTCCCCGATCGCAAGCGTTGGTCCCGCAGCCAGGGTCGCGGCGAAGGCGATCGCTTCGGGCAGCAGCCGGTCCGGCGCAAGCAGGCGGTCGACCACACCCAGCGCCGCGGCGGTCTTGGGGTCGAGCGGCTTGCCGGTCACGAGCAATTCCATCGCCTTTTGCCGCCCGATCAGTCTCGGCAGACGCTGCGTCCCGCCATTCCCCGGCAAGAGGCCGAGCGTGACTTCGGGCACGCCGAGGCGATACTCGCCCTCGGCGGCAAATCGGAAATCGGTGGCGAGCGCGATCTCGAGACCGCCACCCAGGCAATGACCGCCGATGGCGGCGATGAAGACTTTTGGCGTGTGCTCCATCTTGAGCAACACCTCGTGCATGTGCAGGATGGTCATCGCCCGCGCCTTGGAGCTCACCGTCCGGAACATGTTGATGTCGGCACCGGCACTGAAGAACTTCGGCAGGTCCGACGTCAGAACGGCGGCGCCGATGGATTCGTCGAACCGGATCTCGTCGATCGCGGCGTTGAGATCGTCGATCAAGCCGCGGTCGTAGGAATTAGCG
>DATBYO010000130.1:0-3202 GCA_036513655.1 Candidatus Dormiibacterota bacterium
GTAGCCGTGAGCCAGCACAACGGCCGCGATGTGCACCGCGATGATCAACACGATCTCGAAGTACCAGACAACCGCGGTTGGAATCAGGTTGCGGTTCGGCTCGTAGTTCGCGGTCCCGAAGAGATTCAGGCCCATCCCGAACGGGTCCGAGGCCTGATGGATCAGGAGTTGCCCGTTGATGGCGAGGTAATCGAAGTTATGCGCGAGCAGGTATCCGAAGGCGATGGGAACCAGCGACGGCAGCAGCCCAGCGACGACGTTGATCAGCGGCTCGTCGAGGTGCCCGACAGCACGAACCGCAGCCGCGAAGCCGGCGAAGAGTCCCCAGATGACGCCGACCAGCAGGACGAACACCACCAGCAACAGGACCGTGTACCCGGGCGCCCCGGCGCGTAGCGCGTCAGGCAGCTGGGACACGATGTTCCTCCACGCGGGCGTCGCCAGAAGTCCGTCAAAGCTGACGGAGACCAGCAGCATCAGCACGAAGGTCAAGCGGCTGACCGACGCCTGGAACGGTCGGAGGAGTCCGCCGAAGAATCCGCGCGGGCCCGGCGTGCCGAATCGAAAGTAGCCGAGCCGTCCCCAGGTGGCAAAGAGAACCGAGAACACCTCGCCGCGCCGAAGCCAGGTTTCCGCGCCAAACAGGTACGCCATGACGAGGTTCACGATCCCGTACGCGAGCATGACCTGCGCCGTCCCGGCCGGGGTGGTCGTGACGCCGTTGAAGACGAGCTCGCCGCAGGCAAACAGGAAGAAGAGGATCGTCGCCGGCCAGTACCCCCACGAGGCCGGCCAATCAAGGCGCCCCCTCGAGCCAACCAACCGGGCCACAACATTGAGCGGGCTGATATAGGGCCAGTAGTTGCCAACGATGGCGACGCTGATCGGTACCGCGATCCAAAACACCAGCCAGAACGCGGTGACGACGATGTTGTCGGGTGTGCTCTGGGTGCCGAAGAGACCCCCGAGGATCAGGGCGGCGGCAACGAGGAACATCAACCAACCCGGCCAGCTCGGCACCTGCGGCACCGCGGGCACGTCGTCCCCCGCGGGCTGCTGCCGGGCTACCGGCCGCCGTAGCACCAGTAGGAAAGAAATGAAGACGACCGCGCCGGCCCCGATCAGGAACAGATAGAGGGGTGCAGGCAAGTCGTAGCGGGCACCGAAAGCATGAAGCGGAAAGAGAGTCATGCTCAACACGATACCGAAGGCGCGCGTCTAGCTCTGCTTCTGCGGCGGGGTCGGGGCACGGTGCCCTCGGCGGCGGAGCTCCTGGATGACGGCGATCGCCCCAAACAGGACGACGAACACCAGGATGCCCCAGAACTCGAGGTAGCGGCCGATGACGGCGAAGATGCTCTCGCCAGGCGCCCCGATTGGCGCGGTCGCCGCGAACTCGCCGAATCCCGGTGCATTGACGCTGGCATAAGGTTGACCACCTGGTGCGAGGAGGGTCGGCAGCGGGCGCCAGGCCGAGCCGTCGTTGTACTGGATTTCCTTGAAGGCGCCAGGCGGGAACCGAAGGGTCAGGTGATAGGTCGATACGACGGTGACCGGCGCGCCACCGGGCTGCGCCGTGCACGCGACCCGATAGACGTTGCCCCGAATCTCGACGCCGGCGGGTGCGGCAGGCGGATTGGGGTCGGGCACGATCGTGCACGTCACGCTGGTCGAGCCCTGCGGCGCTCGAAAGGCGCCCTGGGTGACGAAGAGCACAACCTGGCCGTCGCCGGTCTTGACCGTGCCGCCGGCAACCTGGCCATTCACTACCGGCAGCGTCGCCTTGCCTGGTAGCGGCGGTTGGTTGCCGGCTCCAAGGTTGGGCGGAGGCGACTCCCATCGGTAGGGCTCGATTGGCGGACCGATGCCGTCGTAGATCGGCGGCGCATCGCGGCCATGGATGAGCGTCGCTACCGCAAGCCCCCCGACGAGCAGGGCGACGGCGGCGCTAGCGCCGTCTCTTCTTCGGTGGCGTGGGAACACGATGTTGGCGGCGTCGGATCTCCTGGACGATCGCGATGGCGCCGAAGAGGATCACGAAGGCCAGGATGCCGAAGAACGGGGCGTATTGGCCGACAGTGGCGAAGATACTCTGGCCCGGCGCGGCGGCGCCGGTCGGCGCGGCCGCCGCGTACTCGCCGAATCCCGGTGCGTTGACACTGGCGTACGGGTCGCCGCCCGAAGCGCGCAGGGTGGGCAGGGCGCGCCATCCATTGCCGTCGTTGTACTGGATCTCGTTGAACGCGCCGGGCGGGAAGCGCAGGGTCAGGTGATAGCTAGAGACGAGCGTGACCGGCGTGCCGGCGGGTTGCGCCACGCAGCCGATTCGATAAACGTTGCCCCGAATCTCGACACCCGTCGGTGGCGCGGGCGGGTTGGGATCCGGCGCGATCGTGCACTTGACCGTCTGGGTACCGGCCGGGGCCTTGAAGGTGCCCGCACCGAAGTAGATGATGACCTGGTTGTCGCCGGTCTGCACCCCGCCGCCGGCGACCTGGCCGTTCGCCACCGGCAGCGTCGCCTCGCCGGGCAGGGGTGCCTTATTGCCGGCCCGCAAATTGGGCGGAGGCGATTCCCAGCGATACGGCTCGGGTGGAACGATGATGCCGTCATAGACCGGAGGGATGGCGAGTCGCCCGTGCAGCAGCGCCGCGGCTGCCAGGCCGAGGGCGAGGGCGGCCCATCCGGCGCGGTGTGCGCGCATCATGCCCAGAACCAGGCCCCCCAGTCGGCGATGGTATGCGCCACGGCGCACGGCAGGACTCGCCCGGTCAGCGCGCGAAGGCCGCCGAGGGCCAGGCCGACGGCCGCGTCGAGCGGCATGGCACCCCACCCGTAGCGCGGCAGATGGATCAGGGCGAACACGATGGCGCCGATGACGATGGCGGCCACCGGGCCGGCCTCCTCGGTCCATTGCCGATAGAGCGCCCCGCGGATGGCCGCCTCCTCGAGCGTGGCGATCAGCGCCGCCAGGGCCGCCCAGGTCCAGAATCCATCGAGCCCACGGGCGCTCACCGCGCCGGCCGTGACGGGCACGAGCAGGACCGCGCCGACCAGCAGGCCCGCCAGCAGGGCACGTCCTCTTCCCCACCGCGCTTCCGACGATGCCAGTCCGCGGCCAAACCAGCCGATGGCAAGCAAGCAGCCCCCGAACACCAGAGTGCTCAGGAGGTCGCCCAGTGGCAGCAGGAGGGCCCGGATG
>DATBYO010000131.1:0-26547 GCA_036513655.1 Candidatus Dormiibacterota bacterium
TGGCGCAGGAAGCCGGCGTCCGGCCGCAGGTGGATGATCTCCACCGACCGGCCCATCTGCTTGATCGTCCAGCGGGTCCGGTGCTGGGCGGCGATCTGGAAGGTGTGGTCGACGATCGCGTTCATCGAGCCCAGCGGCGCCGGCAACCGGCCGGCATAGCCCGAATCCAACACGAAGACGCGCCGCGCCCCCAGCTCGATCGCGGTATCCAGCCCGGTCGGGTCTACCAGGCCCCCGTCGACGTGCTGCCGGCCGTCGATAACGACCGGCGGGAAGACCCCCGGGATCGCCGACGAGGCCAGGACGGCCGGCCCGAGCGGCCCGTGGGAGAAGACCGCCTTCCTGCCCATGGTCAAGTCGATGGCCACTGTGTGGAGGGGCACGGCCAGGTCCTCGAAGTTGTGCACCTGCAGGTGCCGGGCGACGAAGCGAGAGAGTCCGCCGCCCTCATAGAGGGATGGCTTCCGGCGCACCATGTTGCGGGCGGCCCGCCACCAGACCATGTCCAGCGTGCGCCGGGTGACCTGGCGCCAGACATCCTCGAGCCGCTTCACCCACTCCAGGTCCGGCCGGTGAGCGAGCCAGGCGCCGTTCCAGGCGCCGATCGAGACCCCAACGATGAAATCCGGGGTGATGTCGCGCTCGATGAGGGCGCGAAGCATGCCAGCCTGGGCGGCTCCGCGGGCCCCGCCACCCGAAATCGCGAACGCCGTCTTGTCGCGCCCCCAGTGCAACATGGCACTTTTAGTTTAGGCAAGTACCGGCGTGGAGTCCATGCCCGAGTACGTTTTCGGAAATGACGACAAAGCCTGCTTGCTATACTTCAGGGTGACTCGCGCTCCTGCTAACAACTTGACGACCAACGAGTTCCAATAACACAAGGTGGTGGCCTACTGGTTTGTCTGATTTCGAGCTTTCTCAGGACTCGTCCGACTCGCAGAACGGAAGCGCCGCGACGATGGAGGAGTTCCTCAACCAGGAGGAGGCTTCTAATAAGCGCCTAGCCCACGGCGACATCATCGACGGCGTCGTCGTTCGGGTCGATCCCGATGAGGTCCTGGTCGATGTCGGCTCGAAATCTGAGGGGGTCATCTCCAGCCGAGAGCTGGGGACCCGCGAGGCCGGAACGCCCGACCTGCACTCCGGGGACCACATCAAGGTCTTCGTCCTGCAGCCCGAAAACGAGGACGGTAACGTCGTCCTGTCGCTGCGCCGTGCCCGCGCCGAGTCCGTCTGGATAAAGGCGCAGGACCAGCAGGTCTCCGGCGAGATGATGGATGCCGAGGTCCGCGAGCAGAACAAGGGCGGCCTGATCGTCAACATCCTGGGCCTGCGCGGCTTCCTGCCCACCTCCCAGGTCTCCCGCACCTATAGCTCGAACCTCCAGGAGCTGGTCGGCCAGCGGATCGGCGTCAAGATCCTCGAGGTCAACCGTAAGCGGAACCGGCTGATCGTCAGCCAGAAGGCGGCCTTCGACGAGGACCGCGCCCGCCAGCGTGGCGAGCTCTTCGAAAAGCTGAAGATCGGCGACGAGATCCAGGGCAAGGTCTCCGGACTAACCACCTACGGCGCCTTCGTCAACCTGGGTGCTGCGGACGGCCTGATCCACATCTCCGAGCTCTCCTGGGATCGGGTCGCCAACGTCGGCGATGTGCTCCAGGTCGGCCAGGACGTACAGGTCAAAGTCATCAAGCTGGATCCGGATACGTCGAGGATTTCCCTCAGCCTCCGCCAGCTGGGCCAGGACCCGTGGGATCACATCGAGAAGCGCTTCCCGCCCGGGGCTATCGTCGAGGGCGAGGTCACGAAGATCAAGAAGTACGGCGCCTTTCTCCAGATCGGCGACGGTATCGAGGGTCTGCTGCATATTTCGGAGCTGGCCTGGGAGCACGTCGAGCACACAGAGGACGTCGTCCAGGTCGGCCAGAAGCTGAAGGTGCGGGTGCTCCAGGCGGACCGGAGCCGCCGCCGGATCAGTCTCTCGCTGAAGCAAGCGGAGGAACCGCCGGCCGGTGGCCGCCTCGAGGAGACGGAGCCATCCGACTACCCGGGTGAGATCGAGCGCGTTCCGGAGCCGGTACGCCAGCCGATCTACGCAGAGGTTAGCGCCGCCCCGCAAGAATAGGGGTCGATCGGCGGTCTCCTGTGCTAAGGGATTATTAGAGTTTGGCGCGTATTCAGGCCGAGTTTGCGCTATGCTTCCGAGAACGATTGTTTAGCCGTACCCGAGCAGTGGTAACTCCCTAACGTCTTAGTAAGCGGATCGATCCGCAGTTCCAGATGGGAAGTCTTGCGAAAATCCGGGTATCGTAATAGGTAGCAGAGAACTTAGTCGGAGGATTTTGGTTGTACCCCTTTGAGCGATTTACGGAGCGAGCGAAGAAAGTCCTGACGCTGGCCCAGGAAGAGGCCGAGCGCTCGCACCACTCTTATATCGGCACCGAGCACCTGCTCCTTGGGCTGTTGCGCGAAGGCGAAGGCCTCGCCGCCAAGGTGCTGAACAACCTCGGGGTCGAGATCAACAAAGTCCGTGCCACCATCGAGTCGGTGCTGGGGCGGAACGAGCGCATTATCATCCAGCAGATCATTCCCACCTCGCGGGTCAAGAAGGTCATCGAGATCTCCTTCGAGGAAGCCCGCCGGATGGGCAACAATTACGTCGGTACCGAGCACCTGCTCCTCGGCCTCTTGATCGAGGGTGAGGGGATTGCCGCCCACGTCCTCGAAGATCTCGGCGCCAACCTGGAAAAGGTTCGGGGCGAGATCGACCGACTGCTTCACGAAAGCGGCCTCGACGAAGAGGCGGCCACCGCCAAGAAGCCGTCGAAGACCCCGCTCCTCGACCAGTTCTGCCGTGACCTCACGGACCTGGCCGCGAAGAACACGCTCGATCCGGTGATCGGCCGCGAGACCGAGATCGAGCGGGTAGTCCAGATCCTGTCCCGCCGGACCAAGAACAACCCCGCGCTGATCGGGGAGCCTGGCGTCGGCAAGACCGCGATCGCCGAGGGGCTGGCCCAGCAGATCGTGCTCGGCAACATCCCCGAGTCGCTGCGCGGCAAGCGGGTGCTCACGCTCGACATGGGCGCGCTCGTTGCCGGCACCAAGTACCGCGGCGAGTTCGAGGAGCGCTTGAAGAAGATCCTCGACGAGATCCGTTCCAGTCGAGAGGTCGTGCTCTTTATCGACGAGCTTCACACGTTGGTGGGCGCGGGCGCGGCGGAAGGAGCGATCGATGCCGCCAACATCCTCAAGCCCGCCCTGGCGCGCGGCGAGATCCAGTGCATCGGCGCCACCACCCTGAACGAGTACCGAAAGTACATCGAGAAGGACGCCGCGCTCGAGCGGCGCTTCCAGCCCGTCTTCGTTGACGAGCCTTCGCTGATCGAGACGATCTCCATCCTGCACGGCGTCAAGGCTCTCTACGAGAAGCATCACCGCGTCACCGTGACAGACAAGGCGATCAAGGCAGCGGCCGAGCTGTCGGTGCGCTATGTGTCTGACCGCTCCTTGCCTGATAAGGCCATCGACCTGATGGACGAAGCGTCGGCTCGGGTTCGCATGAAGCTGACCACGACGCCGCCGGACCTCAAGACGATGCAGAAGGAGATTCGCGATCTCCAGATCAAGAAGGAAGAGGCGATCGCCAACCAGGACTACGAGACCGCCGCGTCCTTCCGCGACAAGGAGAAGAAGCTCAAGGACAAGTACGTCAAGGAAGAGATGGAGTGGCGCGACAAGCTCGGCGCCACCGTCCCGGAGGTCAACGAGGAACACATCGCCGAGATCGTGAGCTCGTGGACCGGCGTCCCCGTGTCGCGCCTGGTCGAGGAGGAGTCGACTCGCCTGCTCCGCATGGAGGAAGACATTCACGCCCGCCTGATCGGCCAGGACGACGCCGTCAAGGTCATCTCGCAGGCGGTGCGCCGGGCGCGTGCCGGCCTGAAGGATGCGCGCCGCCCGATCGGCTCGTTCATCTTCCTCGGGCCCACTGGCGTTGGCAAGACGGAGCTGGCCCGCCAGCTCGCCCGCTTCCTGTTCGACAACGAGGACGCGATCGTCCGGCTCGACATGTCGGAGTTCATGGAGCGCCACACGACCGCCCGGCTGGTCGGTTCACCGCCCGGCTACGTCGGTTACGACGAAGGCGGCCAGCTCACCGAGGCGATCCGGCGGCGGCCCTACTCGGTGGTGCTGTTCGACGAGATCGAAAAAGCGCATCCGGAAGTCTTCAACATGTTGCTCCAGATCCTGGAGGACGGCCGGCTCGCCGACGCCAAAGGCAAGCAGGTCAACTTCGCGAACACGATCGTGATCATGACCTCGAACATCGGCGTCTCGAACCTGCAGCAGGCGACGAGCTCGATGGGCTTCCAACCGTCGATGCCGAGCACCACCCAGGAAGAGAAAGAGCACGGCAAGATGCGCGAGAAGATCATGGACGAGCTGAAGAAGACCTTCCGTCCCGAGTTCCTGAACCGGGTCGACGCGGTCGTCGTCTTCAAGGCACTCTCGCCGGCCGAGATGCGGCAGATCGTGGAGCTGCTGGTCATCAAGGTCGCCCAGCGGCTCGAGGAGCACGAGATGAAGCTCGAGGTCACCGCCGAGGCCAAGGACTACCTGGCCAAGGAGGGGTACGACAAGATCTACGGCGCCCGCCCGCTGCGGCGCGTGATCCAGCGTTTGATCGAGGACCCGCTCTCCGAGACGTTGCTGACCACGAAGTTCAGCGCGGGCGACTCGGTGCTGGTCGAGCTGGCCGACGGTCAGATCAAGCTGACCCCGATCCAGAAGCAACGCGAGCCGAAGGCCGAGAAACCGGAAAAGCCGGAGAAGCCGCCGAAGGAACCGGTCGCCGGAAAGGGCAAGGGCGAAAGCTAGCTCTTAGACGGGAACGGTCGCCAGTTCGTTCTGGCAGGCGAAGGCACGAACGATCGCCTGATCCGTCGTCGTGTTGAGGATGCCTTCGACGGCACCGACGGTGTCGTTGACCCAGGCATAGCGCGGGTCGCCGGTGCGGAGTGAAAGCGACGTCGTGAAGATCCGCGCGTTGTCCTCAGCCCTGAGCAGGGCGATGCCGTTGAGCTCGAAGTAGATCTTGGCGCCATCCTCCGTGGCGATGACGCCGCGAAAAGCCGGGCAGTTGACGTTGTCCGGGCGCCTCGCCGGCACGTTCACCGATTTGAGGGTGCCGCGCAGGCGATCGCCCTTGACGGTCCCTTCCAGCGTTCCGACGTACTGTCCGCCCACGCCATAGTCGACGTAGTCCGTCCACGTGTAGTGCATCTCCATCTCGCACAGCGGCATGAGTTTCACCTGGTTACCTCCTTGGCATGGCGACCGACTAGAGGCGCGTGGGTCGCGGCCGCAATTGACCGCCACAGTTCGGGCAGACGTTGCTCATTCCCGTTGCGCACGCCGGGCAAAAAGTGCAATCGTAGCTGCAGACGCGTGCCTCCTCATTAGCCTTGAGCTGACGGCCGCACTGTTCGCAGCTGGTCTTCATCCCGCCAGCCCAAGGGTATCGCGTCGTCGAGGCCCACGGCGGTTCTAACACACGTTAATAAATTCTCGATCAGGCTAATAATGCCTCCCTACCGTAGACCAAACATTCGGGGAACCGGGGAATCAGATCTACCCGATGGGAGGTTGACGAACATGGGCGCATCAAACCGTAGACGACTACCCAGGGTGCTGACCACCGCAGCTGCAGCAGGCGTGCTCTTCGCGGCCTGCGCGAGCCCGAGCAGTCAGAGCCCGACACCAACGAACGGCGGCACTTTCACCTGGGGGCTCGATGCCGACGCGCAGACCCTCAATCCCTTCGTCGCGGGCGACCTCCCGTCGGCCCGGGCGCTGGCGTTCATGTTCCCGAACCTGTACTCGGCCGACAAGAATCTGAACGTCGTCCCCGACCTCGCGGATGGGATGCCGCAGGTCTCGTCGGATGGCACGGTCTGGACCGTCAAGCTGAAATCCGGCGCCAGGTGGAGCGATGGAAGCCCGATCACCTCCAACGACGTCGTGACCACGGTCAAGATCCAGTCCGACCCCAACCTCGACACCGACGGGGGGTTCGATTGGAGCTCGCTCGACAAGGTCGAGAGCGTCGACACCCTAACGGTGAAGTTCACGTTGAAGAAGCCCTTCGCACCGTTCCTGGCCAACAACCTGGTGGGGTGGATCGCCCCGGCCGAGGTCTACGGCAAGATCGACCCGGCGAAGCAGCGGACCGACCCGGTCAGCCAGAAGCCGACGGTGACCGGTGGCCCTTACAAGTTCGACCGCTGGGTTCCGGGCCAGGAGATCGACTACGTCGCCAACGACACCTACTTTGCGGGACGGCCGCACTTCGACAAGGTGGTGGGCCGCGTCATCACCGACGCGACCGCGTCCACGAGCGCGATCATCAACGGCGATATTCAATGGACGCCGACCGTCGCTGAAGCGGGCGCCGGCGCGGTCCAGCGCGTGCAGGCCGCCAGCAACCTGATCAACCACTCGTTTGCCGACCTGCAGTACATCGACGTTCGGATGAACGAGCGAGCGGGCCACCCATTCAGTGACGTGCTCGTGCGCCGCGCCTTTGCCTACGCCCTGGACAAGGACTCGATCGTCCAGGCGGCAAAGGGAAACACCGGGGTTCCGCTCTGGGGCGATATCACGCCGGCGTCCTGGGCCTATGACGCCAACGCGCAGGTGAAGTACAAGCAAGACGTCAACAAGGCAAAAGCGCTGATGCAGCAGGCGGGTTGGACGATCGGCTCGGGCGGCATCGCGACCAAGAACGGCAAGAAGTTTTCGTACAAACTGCGAGTTCGTGCCGGCAAACCGGACCGGCTCAAGGCCGTGCAGATCATCGCCGACCAGGTGAAAGCGATCGGGATGGACCTCCAGCCGGAGCAAGTTGACTTCAAGGTGTTCTACAAGCCCCTGTTCGACGGGACGTACGATGTCGCGATTGCCGGGTTCAGCCTGACACTCGACCCGGACGAGTACACCGCGCTGCACTCGAGCCAGCTGCAGCCGGAGCACAAACAGGGACAGAACTGGACCGGATACAGCAACCCCCAGCTCGACGCGTTGATCGATCAGGAACGGTCGACCGTCAAGAGCACTGTCGCCGCGACCCAAGCGGCTCGGAAGCCCATTTTCAACCAGATCCAGCAGCTCCTCGGGAATGACCTGGTGACCTACTACCTCTGGGCTGACCGCACCACCATGGCCTGGAGTGGCAACATCGCCAACGTGGTGGCCGGCAACGGCGACAACACCATTTACGTGGACCAGGGGCGAGATACGCGCGTCTTCTCGGAGTGGTGGTTGAAGAGCGCTAAGTAACGTGCGCCCAGGCAACTCGTCGACTGGCAGAGGAGCGGCTTTGCCGCTCCTCTCGTTTCAGGACGCGGTCGCCGACAGCTTGAGGTAGGCCTGAAGCGGCTGCCCGATGACCCGCATGATGTCGCCGCGCAGCTGGTAGGTGATGCGCTCGTCGCAGTTGATCTGGACGATCCGGCCGGCTCGCAAGACGGCCAGGTGCGCTCGCATCACCGGCTCGGGTTGCTCCAATCGTTGGCAGAGCTCCTCCATCGTCAGGGCGTGGTCCGCCAGGAGCTTGAGAATGCCGAGCCGGGCCTCATCGCCGAGAGCCCGATAGGTTCGGGCCAGCCCTTGCCGGGCCATCTCGAGCGATGTCGGATCGTCGACGACAGGATAGGCGTAGATGCGCAGGCGTTTGTAGTTCATGACCGCAACCCACGGCCGCATGACCACCGTGGGAACGAGAAGGACCTTGGTGAACCGATCTTTGAGGCCGTACCGGATGCCAGTGGCGATGAGGATCAAACGCTCCGGGTCCGTGCCGAGAAGGGCCCGCTTCGCCCGGGCGTCGGCCGCCAGCATGGTGCGGATCCTGGGCTCGTCCTCGGCGAAGATCCGCTCGTACCACTCCGTGATCACCTCCAACGCGGCTTGCTTCAGGTCGGCGGCCGGAGTGGCGAGCAGCCGTGCGATCGTTTCCTGCCGTTCTGGCATGTCGGCCGCGAGCGCCTTGGCGGCCGCAGCCAGTGACCGCTTGCTCCCTGCAGCGGCGGCCAGGATGGTGGCCCGGACCGGCTCCGGGTGGAGCTCCGCGTGGAAACCGGTCAGGTGCAGCAGAACCTCTTGCGGCGTGAGCTGCTCCAAGCGGCGGACAAAACCCTGGACACCAGGCGATGGGTGGAGCGCCTGGATCCCCATGAGCTGATCGATGTTCGTGAATGCGCCACCGAGGCGATCGAGCGTCCGAAGAAACTGGGGCGAACAGCGCGCCCGGACTCGGTCCGCCCATTCGCGGCCAACGTCGAAGGTCTCGAGATTTTCCAAGCCCGCGAACACCATGATCTGGAGCACGAGCTCGTAGATCGGGGAAGCGTCGACGTCAGCTCGAACGGGGCTCGTCTTCACAAGGGATGACGAATTATATTGCGGCGGCCGCGTCTAACACTCTCTAATCGGCGAAAGGGAGGGGTATAGTCGGACCTGAGGAGTGGTCATCCCGGCCGTCGCCGGGTCGAGCCCGAACGGGCTCAAAGGAGGGCGAAATGGCGGAAGCCGGAACCAAATTGAGCATCCAGCAGAAGGTCGAACGTGTGCGCCAGGCGTTTGATGCATTCCAGCGTGGTGACTTACAGACGGTCGGCGACAGTTTCACCGAGGATGCCGTCTGGCACGGGCGCGGCTCGACCAAGTTCGGCAGCGATTTCAAGGGCAAGCAAGCGACGCTGGCCAACATCATGGAGTACGCGCAGACGTTCCAGAACATCAAGCAAGACGTCCACGATATCCTCGCGAGTGACGGCCACGTGGCGGCGCTCGTAACCGCCACCGTCTCGCGGAACGGAAAGACCTACGAAGACCATCAGGTCTTCGTCTTTCACGTGAACGATCAAGGCAAGGTAACCGAGGCCTGGATCGCGAGCGATACGGAGCAGCTCAAGAAGGCGCTGGAGAACTAGGCGCCGAAGGCACCGACCACCCCGCCGGCCGGACGCCGGCGGGGTTTTTGTTGCACGACCGTCACAGAAGGTTGGTTGGCTGAGCTCGATATACGCCTATGGCCGTTTGCAAACGCTGCGGCTGCGCCATGCCGATCGGCAGCAAGGTCTGTGACATCTGCGGCCCAACCGCGGGGTCGTCGGCACCGCCTGCGCCACAGGTTTGGGTGCCGCCCACGAACGCCTTGCCGGCTGCCCAGCTTGCTTCCAGCGCCGCCGCCTGGGCGGCTCCCGCCAGCGGGCAGCCGCTGACCGCCGAGAACGCCCCCAAGGCAGGCTTCTGGATGCGGGCGATCGCCTACATCATCGACGGGATCATCATCGCCCTACCATCCCTGGCTCTTGGGTCGGCCATCCTGCACGCGGACGCCACGACCAGGGCCGGCATCAACCTCGTGATCGAGATCACCTACTTCCTGTATTTCTGGTCCAGCTACGGGAAGGGGCAGACCATCGGCATGCAGTTGCTGCACATGAAGGTCGTGAAGACGGACGGCTCGCTCCTTTCGGTGACCGGCGCCCTGGTGCGCTTCGTCGGTCTGATCATCGCGTCGATTCCATTCTGCCTAGGCATCATCTGGGTCGGCATCGACGCCAAGAAGCAGGGCTGGCACGACAAGATGGCCGGCACCTACGTCGTCAGTAACTGGTAGGGTCAGCCGCCGCCGACGATCTGCACGAGCGTGTCGGGGAGACCGAACCAGGCGCGCAGGACCGGGCCGCTGATCTCATCGGTCTTGCTGCTCCCACGCAGGCGCACACCCAGCACGCGCCCGGACGGTCCCTTTTGCAGGATGTCGATCCCGACCAGCCGGTCGCCGAGGTCTTCGTCGTTGTTGCGCAGGATCTGGGCGGCATCGTTAGGGGAAAACGGACCCACCTGCCATGACGGCGCGCGATCCAGCGGATCGGGGATCCCGCGCAGGTACGGAAGGCTGGCCGCGGGCTTCAGTCCGTTATTCCAGTGGATGAAGCCGTACTCGCTGCTTTCCGTGTGCCCCCCACCCGAGGCCATGTAGAGAGCTTCCAGAAGTTGCCCGTTGTAGGTGAGCACCTGGCCCTTGGTCGCGTCGACCGCGTCGCTGCTCGCCTGCACCTGCTCGGTGAGTCCGCTATACGCCTGGTCGAACTGGTTTCCCTCGAGGTCGAAGTCACCACCGCCGCCGACGGCGGCGATCTTTCGCATCGCATAGGTGCGCGCGGCAATCGCTTGCGCCTTGAGCGCCTCCACACCCCAGTAGGGTGGCATCTCGGCTGGGACGACGCCTTTGAGGTAGTCCTCGATCGGCAGCACGCTCACCGGGAGCACGGTCGCGCCGCCCTTGGGGATGATCCGCAAGCTGCCTCCATATCGCCACTGCTCCGCACCGGTTCGGAAGTCGCCGCCCATCGTCTCCAGGATGTTGGTGCGGATCCCAGCCGGGCTCGTGCCATGAATGGTCAGGGTATGATCCACGACCACCGCCGCCGATCGCGTACCGTCGGGCGCTTGCAGGAAAACCTCCGGCCGCCCACCGGGATCCGTGTCGAACCCGAGCAGCGCGCCGGCGCCCGCCGTCAGCCTTGGGAGTCCGTCGACCGTCACCGGCCCGGCGACGAATGGCATCGGACCGAACAGCCGTGGCCACGGGCGCGCCAGGTCGATCGTTCCATGGGTCAACGCAATCCGGACCGTCCCTGACGTGTCGCGGTTGTCGATGCGGCTGCTCTTGTAGTACGCGGCCAGGATTTTCCGGTAGTCGTCGCCGGCGGCCGCGCGTCCTCGGGCCCCCCACTGGCTCATTCCGAGCCCATGGCCGTTGCCCAGGCCTTTGAACAGGAATCCGCTGAGATGGAACACGGTCGGATCGCCGATCTGGAGTTTGCTGCCGTGCGTCTCGAGCTCGGTGGTCAGCGTGAAGTCGCCGACCGCCGTGGGGGAAAGGGTTACGAGCGTAAGGGTCCCCCTGGCTGCCGGAGCGACGGCCTGACCCAATTGGCGAGTGTCGACCGAGACCGGCTTGCCGTCGGCACTCTTCCAGGTCAGGTGGACGAGGTCACCGGTCGCCCACGCACTCGCCGTGTCGTTTCGCACCTGAAGATCCAGTCGCACCACGCCATCCATCGCCGGGTTGTGCGGAACGACCGTCCCGCTCACGAGGGTGGCTGTCGCCGCCGCGCTGGCCGGCGACGCGGGGAGGAGCCAGACGACCACCGCCAGGAGCGCGATCAGGAAGGGTGTTTGGCGCCGCAACACCTTGCTAGTATCGGGAAAATGGTCGGCCGCGCCAGCTGCGCGGTGGGGCTGGCGCTGGCGCTGTTGCTGAGCTCGTGCAACCTCCCGGGCACGCCTACACCGTCAGCCTCCGCTTCGCCGCCGAATTCGAATCGCGTCGCCCATCTGCAGTTGAGTGAAGCTGAAGATGCGCAGACGCTCGACCCGGCGCTGATCAACGACCCCACCTCGCTCGCCATCGGCGCCGAGCTGTTCGAGGGGCTGACCCGACTCGACACCACTCTCCGTCCCGTGCCGGCCCTGGCTCAGAGTTGGGAGATCGCCGATTCTGGCCGCGCCTATACCTTCCACCTGCGCGCCGCAAAGTACCAATCGGGTGCAACCGTCCAGGCCCAGGATGCCGTCGCCGCCTGGACGCGTGCGCTGGCGCCCGGCACCGCCAGCCCGCTGACGACCTTCTTCGCGCCACTCGGTGCCCGCTACCCGGGAGACCCGCTCAGTGGTGTGCAGGCGATCGACCCGAAGACGCTCGTCGTGCGCCTGCCCCAGCCTGACAGCTCGCTGCTCACGCGGCTCGCGTTCCCACCGTACTGGCTGACCGACCCCAGCCTCAACGGAGCCGCCTCGTCCGGGAGCGGCCCGTACCACCTGGATAAGTGGGACCGCGGTCACGGTCTGCACCTGAGCGCCTTCTCCGACTACTGGGGACCCCGACCGCAAGTGCGCAAGGTCGACGTCGAGATCGAGCCCGACGCGGCGAAGCGGCTTGACCGGTTCACGAGTGGCGCCGTGGACATTGCCCACGGCTTCACGGGCCCACAGTTGCTCGCCTTTGCGCGCGACCCGCAGCACCTGTCGCAGCTGCACAGGGTGGCCAATACTCGAACCACCTATCTTGGCTTCAACACCGTGGCCGGCAGCGGCTATGGGCCACCGGAGCGGATGGCGATCGCGCAGGCGATCGACCGAGCTCGGCTGACCGACCTGGCGTTGTTCGGGTCGATGCTGGCGGCGCCGGCCACTGACTTGATTCCGCCTGGTGTGGCGGGTCACCTCAGCCGACCGCTGACCCCGTTCGATCCGGTCGCCGCCCGAGCGGGTCTGGACCAGGCAGGCTTCCCGGGGCAGATCGGCCTCTACTTCTCCACGAACTCGACGGTCGGACGCGTGGCTAAAGACCTGCAGGACCAGATCGGCAGTGCGACCGGGCGCACGGTCAACCTTCATCCAACCGGCGACTTCTTCAACCGCGCGGCGCTCGACCAGCTGCCCCTGTTCATCGACACCTGGAGCGCCGACTTCCCCTATGCCTCCGACGTTCTCGACAATCTGCTCGCGTCGAACGCCCAGTTCAACAACCTTCACCTGAGTGACCCGCGGATCGATGCTGCGCTGGGTCAGGCGAAGGCCGCGCTGACCTGGGACGATGCGATCAAGGCCTACCAGGCTGCCGAACAGGTCGCGCTCGCCGACTACCGGCTGATTCCGCTATACAGCGGGGTCGAGCCCTACCTGGTCAGGTCCGGCTACCGGGTGTCATTCAGCGGCGGCACCATCGCCTTCCGCTGGGAGGATGTTCGCTAGGATCGAGGGATGACGGAGCCGCAGCGAAGCTCGCACCGGGCTAGGGTGCTCCGCTACGGTGGCGAGGCCGGCGTCCGCGTCGAGGACCAGCTCGCCGGCGAGGAGCCCCTCGAAATCCGGATTGGCGGCACGCCGCTCACCGTCATGATGCGGACGAGTGGCCACGAGCGCGAGCTGGCACTCGGCTTCCTGTTCGGTGAGGGGATCATTCGCTTGGCGGCCGACGTGACTGCGATTCGGGTCCTCCCGAATGGTGAGCATCCCGACCTCGAGAATGTCATCGACGTCGACCTGGCGCCCAGTGCTCCCGGCGTCGACCGCCGGTGGCAACGGAATTTTCTCGCCGCGTCCAGCTGCGGCCTTTGCGGGGTGAGCAGCATCGAGGCGATCCACCAGTCGGCGCCGCCTCTGCCCGACGACGACCTGGTCATCGACCCCGAGATCATTTACGGTCTCGACGCGCGGCTCCGGTCAGAACAGGCGATCTTCGCCCGCACCGGCGGCTTGCACGCGGCGGGCCTTTTCACCCTGCAAGGCGAGCCGGTGGTGGTCCGGGAGGACATCGGACGGCACAACGCGGTCGACAAGGTCATCGGTCATGCCGTCCAGCGGGGACTCCTTCCGCTCGATCGCCTGATCCTGATGGTCAGCGGACGGACCTCGTTCGAGATCGTGCAGAAGGCTCTCCAGGCGCGGATCCCAGTGCTGGTTGCGGTGTCCGCACCCTCCAGCCTGGCCCGGGAATTGGCCCAGGCGTCAAACCAGACCCTGATCGGATTCCTCCGCGGTCGCAGCCTGAACGTCTACAGCGGCCGGCAGCGTATTCAGTCCTAACTCGTCCAGGGTGCCCACGGCGTATGCGGAGCCGCCGTGCCCCGTTATAACCCTATGGCCATGACCAAGCACGCCACTCTCAGTGCAGTTCTGCTCATGGGGCTACTGACGGCCGCCTGCACGTCGGCGTCCGGGGTCAGTCTAAACTCGGCCTCGACCCCCCGGTCCAGCGGAGCCGCGGTCGTCGCCACGGCGACCCCCGAGGCGGAGGCCACGTCCTCGAAGCCAGAGGTGGCTCGCACGCAACAGCCGCTGACAAAACCGTCACTGGGTCCGAACCAATGCCCCGCGATTACCGCAAACCCGATCGGCTGCCCGGTTTTGTTGCCGCCCCAACCGATCGGTCCGCAGGCCGGCCACGCGCGCATCCTCGTGTGCGCACAGCCTGTCGCCGCCGTGGTCCCGCCTATCACGGTAGGGGCCTCCATGTGCGGCGCTGGTTTCAAGGCCGACGAACTGGTCACGATCACGGTCAGCGGGCGGATGGGACGCGCGGCCTGGCAGGTCGCGGCGCGCCCCGATGGGACATTCCGTTCGAGCGTGCCGCCGACCGCCTGCAGGCTGTTGCCCGCTTACGTGAGTGCCCGCGGCAACCGCGGCAGCATGTCGAACGCCATTCCACTCCCGATCTCGGTCTGCCGCCCAATTCCCTGACGATCGGTTAAGAAAGCGGCCCGCCCGATGGCAGGCCGCTCTCCGTCAAATCTGTCGAGGTTGCTGCTTAGTCGCCTCCACCTTCATTGTTTTTCTGAGCCCGCTTCGCGAAAAAGACGTCGGGGTCGCGTCGGCCCTGCGGCCACAGGAAGTTGGTGACCGTGTTCCGGTTGTCGCCCCACGCAAAGTACTGGTTGCTGCCGTCGCTCACGTTGGTGATGTAGTCACCCATGTAGGCGAAGGCGATGACTGGGTCGAACTGCGGGAACGTGTACACACCGGGGAATGACTGGCTGGTCACTCGCTGGTACGACCAACTGGCGCCACCGTTGCCCGAATTGGCTACCAGGACGTCCAGTGTGTTGTCGGCGTTTCGCTTGTAGTACAGGTCGTGCAATCCCGCGCCATCGGCACTGAGGGCGGGCTGCATCTCATCGTTCGAGCCGGTCGTGACGGGACTGGCCGGCCCCCAGGTCTGTCCGCCATCGCTCGACTTGGCGATCATGATGTGGCTGTTGCCGGTCCGGCCGTCGTTCCAGGTGTCGTAGACGTTCCCGGCGGGATCGATCGCCAGGCTCGGGAACTCAAGGTTGCGCATGAACTGGTGTTCGCCGAGCTTGAACAGCCCAGTAGGTGACGACGACGTGACGTCCGAGATGAGCGTCTCCGGCCCGAAGCTCTGGCCGCCGTCGGTCGACTTGAAGATCACGTTGCTGAAGCTTGTCGGCGGTGGCGGGAAGACGCACCCGTCGTTGTTCTCGACGATCTTCTCGGCGGCCACGTACAGGGTGCCGTCCCTGGCAACGATCGGGTTGGCGCCGATGTATTGGGAGAAAGAGCACGTCGTTGGCTGCACCAGTTTGCTGGCGTAGACCACCTGGTAGGTTGCGCCGCCGTCATACGAGTGGGCGACGGGCAAACCGTTAGTGGCTGTGAAGGTGGTGGGGTCGAAGAGGAAGTCGTCCCAGGCGACGTAGACGTTGTCGCGCGATGCCACGGACGGGTCGCGTCCGACCGCGAGCGCGTCCTTGTCGGCGCTGTAGGAGCCGGCCGCCTCGGGCTGGGTATCAGCCCTGACGGGCGAACTGAACGTCTTGCCACCATCGGTCGACTTGGCCACTCCGACATCGAAGCTCTGGCCGCGGAACGGATCGATGGAGATCACAAGGTTTGAGAAGTAAAAGTTTCCCGCCCGATCGCTGCCGAGCCAGGGGTCGCCCAGGTTCTGCTCGCCGGGCCGATTCGGAAGGCCGCCTCCATCGGTGAAACTCTTGCCGCCGTCGGTCGAGTACGCATACCCGGTCAGATTGCTCGCAGCGGTGATAAACGGCTGAAGGAAAATCTGGGAGTCGTTGAAACCGACGACCACGTTCTTCCCGTGCACCGCCACGGACGTCTCACTTTGGGTCGTCTGGTCGACCTGATGCGAGTCCTCGGCTGGATTGTTCACGAGAACATTCGCCAGGCCGGTACGGTTCTCCTGGGTGCCGCCGGCGGATTGTTTTGTCCTCGCCGCGGCCGCTCCCTGGTCTGCGCCGTTGATCGAGACTCCGCTGCTAAACTGCCGGTCGCCGCGGGCGATCATCTCCAGGCCGGCTCTGACAGGCGCGGTCAGCTGGTAGCCTTTAGCCAGGATCTTCTGGGCGATCTGCTGGCCAGTCAACGGCCTCTGCGCCGGCCCGGCGGCGCCGCCGATTGCCGAAGCGCCTCCCAGCACAGCACCGATTGCGAGCACGGTCAATAGACGGCGGTGGACCATCGGTTCCCTCCCTCACGGAGACGCCGGCGCCCGCGCGCCTGTTGCCCCACGCCCCGCGAAACATGCCAAGTCTGCCACCGTCGGTGCGCCTCGTCAATGATCAGAAAAGATATCTTTGCTAACACCAAACTAAAGCGACGAGGCGGCAGTTAGCGGCTTAGCTCCGGCATGACCGTCTCGACAAACTCGTCGAGCCGCCCCTTACCCTCCGATGGCCACTCAGCGATCACATAACCGAATCCAGCCTCGCGCAGTTGGGCCGCGCGGCGGCGGACCTGGTCCCACGGCCGCGACAGCGACAGGGACGCCGAGCGGAGGATCGCTTTCGGGTCTCGTCCGGCCTTCTCCGCCAACTCGTCGAGCAGTCGGGATTTGCGGGCCATCGACTGATCCGAGCCGAAGGCGTGCCATGCGTCGGCCTGCCGGGCGACGATGGGCAGCATCAATTGCTCGCCACTGGCGCCGATCCAGATGGGCGGATGAGGCCGCTGAACGGGTCTCGGGTGATAGCTCGCGTTCGCAAGCCGGTAATGCTGCCCGGAAAAGCTGGCGCGGTCCTTCGTCATGAGCAGCCGGATGGCCTGCACGCCCTCCTCCAGTCGCTCCGCCCGCTCCTTGATCGGTGGAAACGGAATCCCCAGCGCCTCGTGCTCGGGCTGGTGCCAGGCGGCGCCTATGCCGATCTCCAGCCGTCCGTTGGAGATGTGGTCGACGGTGATGGCCTGGGTTGCAAGGATTGATGGATGCCGGTACGTGATGCCCGTGACGAGCACGCCCAGACGAATGCGGGAGGTCAGAGCCGCCAGGCCTGCCAGCAGGGTCCACGCTTCCAGACACGGGCCGTTCGGGTCGCCGTAGAGCGGCGTGAAATGGTCGAAAACCCAGACCCCGTCGAAACCGCGTGCCTCGGCGAATTGCACCCTTTCCACCAGCTCCGGCCACAGGAGTTGATGTTGGGCAACATCTAGACCCAGGCGCATTTCTCTGCCACAATACACACCGGTCCGCGCCGCGGTTTAACCGAACATTCATTTGGCTTTCGCCAAAACTTCGCCGTCGTGGCCAGAGTGCAGTGGGGATCGCATTCAGGGAAGGAGGGAAGATGAATCTTCGCCCCGCGTTTGGACGTTCGCTTGCCCGTTTGCTGGCGCTGTCGCTATTGCCGGCCAGCGTCGCCGGAATCACCGCCGTCAGTGCCTCAGCCAACAAACCGGCGACCACGTCGAGCTGTCTGAGTGGCCCGGTCAAGCACGTGATCTACCTCGTCTTCGACAACACCCATTTCCTCCGCGACCGTTCGAACGTGGCCTCGGACCTTCAGCAGATGCCGCACCTGCTCAACTTTCTGACCTCCAACGGCACGCTGCTGACGAACGACCACACGATCCTGATCTCCCATACCGCGGGTGGGATTCTCTCGAGCCTTACCGGTCTCTACCCGGATCGCCAGGGCCAGACCGTGTCGAACAGCTACGCCTATTTCGATCCGACCAGCACGCCCGCGAATGCGCCGGCGTTCAGTAGCTCGTTTAAGTACTGGACGGATCGTGTCGATGACTCCAGGCCGAATGCGACCACCCGTGATCCGTTGCCGAACATGGTTACGGACGGACAGAAGAACACGCCCGCACCCTGGGTGCCGTACACCCGGGCGGGTTGCAATTTCGGCGGGGTTTCGACGGCCAACATCGAGCTGGAGAACACCGGGACGGGACCATTCGGCGACATGACGCAGGCCTTCGGCAGCGGTAGCCCCGAATGGATTGAAGCCAACACCGCCGCAACGCGAACCAAGGCGCAGGCCGATTTTGTTGGCATCGCCATCCATTGTGCTCAGGGCGGCGGCATCTGCGCTGCAAACGCAACGAACGTAACGAACTCGCGGAACGACAACCTTCCCGACGAGCCGGGTGGCTATGTCGGCTACAAGGCACTCTTCGGCGCCAAGTATGTGGATCCCGCGATTAACAACGGCAATGCGTGCGTGAACGACATGAACGGCGATCCAATCACCGATCCATCCGGCAACTGCGGGTTCCCGGGCTTCGACGCCGCGCTCGCCAAGAACACGCTCGGGTATGTGGCCCAGATGCAGGAAAATGGCGTGCCGGTCACCTACGCCTACATCTCGGACGCACATGACAATCACAGCCTCGCTCGGGCATCGGGCCCAGGCGAAGCCGACTACAAGGCTCAACTTGCGGCCTACGACAGCGCTTTTCAGAAGTTCTTCGATCGGCTCGCAGCCGATGGAATCACCAAGGAGAACACGCTATTCGCCGTAACAGCTGACGAAGGCGACCACTTCGCAGGCGGCACAGGGATCCCGCAGCCTGACGGTTCGCTCAGCTACAGCCACACGTTCTGTAACGTCACCGCTGGCCAGAGCTGCCCGTCCAACCAGATTGGCGAGGTTACGCTCAATCTCAATTCGGTGCTGCCGGCCGGGGAGCCGACCTACTCGATCCACTTCGATTCGTCGCCGACCGTCTACGTCAACGGTCAGCCCGGCCGGACCGACGCCGCGGTGCGAAAGTTCGAGCGCGACGCGGGAGCGGCAAAGGCAATCGACCCATATGTCAGCGCATCGAAGCCGACACCGGTGGCGGTAGCCCTGGCCGATCCGATCGGCGAGAAGGCGTTGCACATGGTGAACAGTGATCCGCAGCGAACTCCCACCTTCACGTTGTTCGGCAACCCAGACTTTTTCATCACAACGTCGGACACCGCGTGCACGTTCGTAAAGCCAGCTCCCGCCGGCACGGTCGTGCCCAACTGCATCAGTCCTGGCTTCGCCTGGAACCACGGTGACATCCAGCCGGAGATCGCCACCAACTGGCTCGGATTGGTGGGCCCGGGCGTGAAGAGAAGTGGGATCGACTCGAAGACCTGGACCGACCATACGAACGTCCGGCCGACGATCCTTGCGCTCGCGGGGCTGAAGGACGACTACGTCAACGACGGCCGGGTGCTGATCGAAGCGCTTCGCTCTGACGCCCTGCCCCGGTCTCTGCGGGCGCATCGCGAGACGCTGCTTGAGCTCGGCGCGGTTTACGAGCAAGTCAACGCAGCGTTCGGCGCATTCGGTCAAGATCTGCTGAAGGCGTCCACCCGGGCGCTGAAGGCCGGATCGGCGACCAACGACTCGACGTACACGTCGATCGAAACCTCGATCGAGAGCCTGACGACGCAACGCGACGCGCTGGCGGCCCAGATCAAAGCCGCGCTCAACGCTGCCGCATTCGACGGGCAAGCGCTGAACGAACGGAAAGCTCAGCATTGGATCGACCAGGCGCAATCGCTTCTCGACCGGGCCAGCGAGCTGGCTGGTGGGGAAAACGACCAGAACGACCAGCACGGGAACTGACCGTCAGGAGGCCGGCGCGCTCGCCGGCCTCCCGCTCTTGTTAAGGAGGGAACCGAATGAGTTCAGTCCGCACTCGTCTCGGGCGACGTCTTGCCCGCCTGGTGGCGGTGGCCGTCCTTCCCATCGCTTCCCTCGCGGTCGGTTCGGCTCCGCTCGCCGCGCAGGCGGCGAAACCGGCGTCGGCGTCCGGCTGCCAGCTGAACTCGGCCGGCGGCGCGATCAAGCACGTCATCCAGCTGCAATTCGACAATGTCCACTTCCGCCGCGACAACCCGAATGTTCCCTCGGACATCGAGCAGATGCCGAACCTCTACAACTTCCTCGTCGGCAACGGCACCGTCCTCAACAACCACCACACGCCGGTCATCTCGCACACCGGCACGGACATCCTGACCACGCTGACGGGCGTCTACCCTGATCGCCACGGTCAGCCGGTCAGCAATACGTTCCTGTTCTATGGTCCGGACGGCACGGCGCATACCGCGCTGTCCTTCGCCTACTGGACCGACCTCGCCCAGGCCTTCGACGGAACGGCGGAGAACAAGTTCAACCTGGTTGACGCCCAGGGGAACAATCCGCCAGCCCCGTGGGTGCCGTATACCCGCGCCGGCTGTAACTTCGGCGCGGTGGGCACCGCCAACATCGAGCTCGAGCGCGTCGCCAACGTCGCTACGGTGTACGGCACCGGGTCGCCGGAAGCCATCGAGGCGGCGAACTTGAGCGACAACGGCCAGGCGCTGACCACCGCCGACTTCATCGGCGTCGCGATCCATTGCGCGAAAGGCGCGGCGCTCTGCGCCGGCTCGAACCGTGGCGTCGCCGACGCGCTACCCGCCGAACCAGGCGGTTACACAGGCTTCAACGGCCTCTTCGGACACAAGTACGTAGCGCCGCAGATCAGCGCCAGCCTGCCGATGACCGACCTCGACGGCAACGTCATCGCCAATACCGCGGCGGACGGGACGAAGTACCCGGGCTTTCCCGGCTTCAACGGGACCTCCGCGGCCGTCTCGCTGGCCTACGTCGCCGCCATGCAGGAGCACGGCGTCCCGATCACGACCGCCTATCTCTCCGCCGTTCATGAGCACATCGACACCGGCCTCGGCCCGGGCGATCCCGTCTACGAGCAGAACCTGCGCCGCTACGACGAAGCCTTCGGCACGTTCTTTGCCCGTCTCGCCGCCGACGGCATCAACAAGTCGAACACCCTGTTCATCGTCACCGCCGACGAGAACGATCACTTCGTCGGCGTCGGCCCCAGCAATCCGGGCTGCAACGGCGTGGTGGTGACCTGCACCTACGACCCCGCCAAGCTCGGCAGCGTCGAGGTCGCGCTCGACACGCTGCTGCAGCAGCATGGGATCACGACGGGCTTCGGCCTCAAGGGGGATTCGGCCCCTGACTACTACGTCGACGGTAATCCTGGCCCCAACGATCCAGCGGTTCGGCGGATGGAGCGCGTTGCGGGCACCCTGATGGTCACCAATCCGCTCACAGGTAAGACGGAGCGTCTCGCCGACTTCATGGCTGATCGCGCCGCCCTGCGGGCGCTGCACATGGTGACGTCCGATCCGCTGCGCACGCCGACCTTCACCCAGTTCAACAAGCCTGACTATGAAGGCGTGGCCGGCGGCCTCGATTGCGGCACGCCGATTGATACCGTAATCCAATGCCAGGCCATCGAAACCTGGCACCACGGCGATATCCAACCCCAGATCACGACCACCTGGTTGGGGCTCGTCGGCCCGGGCGTGCGCCACCTCGGCGTCAATAACCAGATCTGGTCGGATCACACCGATACCCGGCCGACCACCCTGGCGCTCCTCGGCCTGCGCGATGACTACCGGCACGACGGCCGCGTCCTGCTCGACGTGCTCGACCGGAACGCCGTCGAGATCCGCGGTAGCCGCGACGCCCTCATCGAGCTCGGCCACGTTTATAAGCAGCTCGATGCCCCCGTCGGCGCCTTCGGGATGTCGGCGGTAAAGGCCGCCACGGCGGCCATGGATAGCGGGTCGGCCGCCAACGACAGCCGGTACCAGGCATTCGAGAACCGCCTGACCACGTTGACCAACGACCGGGATGCCCTCGCCCTTGAAATCTCCCAGCTCCTCGAGTCCGCCAGCTTCGGGTCGGGCGACGACGCCCGAGTCAACCAGGAGAACGGCGCCGACGGAAAGATCAAGCAGTTGATCCGGCAGGCGAAGGCGATCATCGACCGAGCCAGCAACCTGGCAGGAGACGAATAGCGAAGCCGACTTTCTTTGCGACTCCCGCAGACCTGCGCGACTGGCTCGCCAAGAACCACGCGTCCACGACCGAGTTACTCGTCGGCTTCTACAAGCGAGGATCGGGAACAGCCAGCATCAGCTGGCCGGAACTGGTCGACGAAGCGCTCTGCTTCGGATGGATCGATGGCGTCCGCAAGGGCATCGATGACGTCAGCTACACGATTCGGCTGACGCCACGCCAACCGCGCAGTTCCTGGAGCGCGGTCAATATCGCCCGGGCGCGGGAGTTGAAGAGGCTGGGGCGGATGCGCCCGGCTGGTCTTACTGCCTTCGAGCGGCGGACCGACGAACGGTCGGCGATCTACAGCTACGAACAGAGGAAGGACGCCACACTCGATCCCGTAGCGGAACGGTTCTTTCGCGCCAACAAGAAGGCCTGGGCGTTCTTCCAGGCCAAGGCTCCCGGATACCGGAAGACGGCAATCTGGTGGGTGATCAGCGCCAAGCGGGCCGAAACCCGGCAGAAACGGCTGGCGACCCTGATCGGCGACTCAGAACACGGCCGGACCATCGGGCCGCTGCGTCGCCGGCCCAGCCCATCATCGCTTCCGTGAGACCGCCGGCCGGCGGGCGAGGTTCGGCCTGGCCGTTGTGGGTCGTGGTCTCGGTGATCGGGGCCATGCTTGGCGCTCTCGCTGCCTGGCGGGTCCGCGCCCTCCTGACCGGTCCGGCTCCGGTCCTGGTGGTCGAGGCGGTGCGCGATCTCGAGACGATCGTCAGCGCAACGATCGCCGCGGGCGCACAATGGCTGCTCCTTCGCCGTTACCGGTTGGACGTGTACTGGTGGGTGCCGGCGACGGTGACGGCCAGCGTTCTCGCTGTGCTGGTGGTGATTCCCTACGTGCTCGGGCTCGCCATCGCCCCCGGCGGCTCCATCAGCCCCAGCGACAACGTGATCGCGGGTGGCGCCGCGGTGGCGGCCGCCGGCCTGCTTGTCGGCATCGCGCAGGCTTTGGTTCTGCGGACATCAGCGGGAAACATCGCCTGGGCATGGACTCCCGCCACCGTGGTCGGCGCCGCGCTCGCCGGGGCGCTGACCAGTGCGCTGTCGTCCCAACTCATTGGTCTTCCAGGGTTCGCCACTCTCAGCCTGGTCCCTGGAGTTGGTGCGCTGCTGATCGCTGCCAGCCAGGCGCCCGTCCTCCACCGGCTCCTTTCCTGAGACGCGAACCGGACATGCAGCTGTCGCTGGGCCGCCCTATAGTTACTGACCGGACGTGAAGACGACAATAGCGAGCCCCGGGGTGGAAAGGCGAGCGTGAGGTCGGCGCTGCAGACGATCTTCGCCTGCCAGGAATGCGGCAACCAGTCGTCGAAATGGCTGGGCCGATGCCCGGAGTGTGGCAACTGGAACACGTACGTCGAGGAGCAGGTGCGGCCGGAGCCGGCGGCTCGCGCAACCGGCGGCCGTCGGGTTGCGATCTCGACCGCCCAACCGATGCCGCTGGCGCAGGTCCGGTTTGCACAATCGAACCGGCTCAATCTCGGGATGCGAGAGCTCAACCAGGTCCTAGGCGGCGGCATCGTTCCCGGCTCACTGGTGCTGGTCGGCGGCGATCCGGGGATTGGAAAGTCGACGTTGTTGTTGCAACTGGCCAGCGAAGTCGCGGGCACCTATGGCCCGGTCCTCTACGTCTCCGGTGAAGAGTCGGTCCAGCAGTTGAAGTTGCGAGCCCAGCGTCTCGGCATCGAGGGTGACCGGCTGATGGTCCTGGCCGAGAACGACCTGGACGGCATCATCGAGCACCTGGAAAAGGCGCGACCGATGATGGCGATCATCGACTCCATCCAGACGGTGTTTCTGGGCGGCGTCACCTCCGCGCCCGGCAGCGTCAGCCAGGTTCGGGAGTGCGCTGGCCGGCTGATGTTGCTGGCGAAAAGTAGTCATATCCCGGTCTTCCTGGTCGGCCACGTCAACAAAGAGGGCGCGATCGCCGGCCCGCGGGTGCTCGAGCACATCGTCGACACGGTGTTGTACCTCGAGGGTGAGCGTCACCAGAGCTTCCGTATCCTCCGCAGCCAGAAGAACCGCTTTGGCTCGACTGACGAGATTGGCGTCTTCGAGATGCGCGACAGCGGGATGCACGAAGTCAGCGATCCGAGCCGAGCGTTTCTCCAGGACCGCTCCTTGAGCGAGGTGGGCAACGTCGTTCACGTGGCGCTCGAGGGGAGCCGGCCGCTCCTGGTGGAGCTGCAGAGCCTGACCACGCCGAGCCGCTTCGGCGCGCCACGCCGATCCGTCAACGGCATCGACCTCAACCGGCTCCATATGCTGGTGGCGGTACTGGAACGGCGAGCCCATCTGGATCTAGGCGGGGACGACGTCTTCGTCAATGCCGCGGGGGGCGTCCGCCTGACCGAGCCGGCGGTGGACCTGGCGGTCGCCCTTGCGATCGCCTCGAACAAACGCAATCGGCCCGCCGGAGCCGACCTGGTGGCGATCGGCGAGCTGGGCCTGAGCGGCGAAGTCCGCCGGGTGAGCCAGCTGGAGCGCCGTCTGCTCGAAGCCCATCGCCTGGGTTTCAAACGGGCGGTGATTCCGGCCGCGGCCGAGCTGAGGGACCCGAAGCTCTCCGGCATGACGCTTTCGCGCGCGGAAACGATCTCGGACGCGATCGACCGCTGCTTTACCTAGCCCCCGAGGCAGCCGGCGACCGGCTTTGCCACCGGGGTCAGCCGCATCGTGAACAGCCGGTCGCACGATGGCAGGGCCTGTCCCGCCGCCGAGGCGAGACGCCCGGCGAACGGGGCGATGCAGAGCTGGTTGATCAAGTTGGCGATGGATTCCTCGGTCTTGCCCAGGGCGCGGGCCAGGATCCGCTCCATGCAGTGCTGCTGGTAGATCGTCAGGTGCGGGGCCGCCACAGCCGCGGTCGCCTTGATGGGCTGCAGACTTGCGGGCGTATTCGGAGCTGCCGCGAGCAGCAGCGCCAGGGCGAGCACCCCGGCGGCGAGCCAGCAGCCCAGTTCGAGGCTTCGTGCGCTGCGCACTGGACCTAGCGGCCAAAAGGGCTGTTGGGCTCGGGTTTTCATGCTTTAATTAGGGCACGATGGCGGTCTTCTATGCGCGGCTGCGCGAGATTGCGTCTCCCATCTTGAGAAAAGGAGGTGAGTGCGATGCGCGTGGAACGCGTCTTCCGGCTGTTGGGCCTGTTGCTTGGACTTATAGCGGGCGTCGAGTACGCCTCATTCATCATCTCGGAAGCCAAAATCGACGGTTACACGCTGAGAGCGATCGTGCTGATGCTGACGGCATTGGCCGGGGCGCTCTTTGGCTTCTTCGGGCTCCCGTACGTTACGACCAAGCCCTTCTTCTGGCTCGAAAATAAGCTAAATGTCACGCCGCTGCCAGATCTGGTGGCGGCCACCGTGGGTCTCCTGGTCGGACTGCTGCTGGCCGCGCTGGTCGGCCTGTTCTTGGCCAAGCTGCCCTGGTACCTCGGCTTCGTCATTTCGCTGATCGTAGCCCTGGTCTTCTCCTACTGGGGGGTCACGCTCGGGCTCAACCGGCGCAACGAGATGATGGCCCTTGTGCTGGGGCCGGCCCGCGCCGCCGGGGCGCTGCCGGCCAAGACGGTCGATTCCGGCGTGCTGCTCGACACCAGCGTCATCATCGACGGCCGGATCATGGACATCGCCCAAACCGGTTTCTTGCGGGACAAGATCCTGGTTCCGCACTTCGTGCTCGCCGAGCTGCAGTACATCGCCGACTCCAGCGACGCGTTGCGCCGAAACCGAGGACGGCGCGGCCTCGAGGTGCTCAACATGTTGCAGAAGGAACCGCTCGTCGACATCGAGTTCATCGACGAGGACGTGCCCGAGGTGACCGAGGTCGACATGAAGCTGATCAAGCTGGCGACGAAGCGGAACGCGGCGGTCATGACGAACGACTACAACCTCAATCGCGTGGCGCAGCTCGAGGGCGTCCGGATCCTCAACCTGAACAACCTGGCGAATGCGCTCAAACCCGTTGTCATCCCGGGCGAGGAGATGAACATCCAGGTGATCAAGGAAGGGAAGGAGCAGAACCAGGGCGTCGCCTACCTCGACGACGGCACGATGATCGTGGTTGAGAACGGCCGGCGCTACATGAACCAGACCATCGGCGTCATCGTCACCTCGGTGCTCCAGACGGCGGCCGGGCGCATGATCTTCGCCACCCCTGCCGGGGAGTCGACCATGGGGCGGCCAAAACCACTGCGGAGAGTCCAGGGCGGCGGCGGAACCGGTCGCTAACCATGTCATCCTGGCGGTCGAGCCAGAATCAACCGTCGTCTCACGTCTGAGTCAAGCCCTCGAGGCATCGCCGCAAGCGCAACGATTCGTCGTTCAGGGCGACGACCATCCGAGGTTGGATGAGCTCGTGGCGGAGTCCGAGCCTTATCCAGCGAGTGTCTACGCGGTTCCGGTGAGCGATACCTGCAAAGAGGTCGTCGACGGGCTGGTGCGCCGAACCGTTCCGCGCGACACCCTGGTCGTGGCCCGGGGCCCCTGGGTGTTTAGCCGCCAGGCGGTAGCCGATGCCCTGAGCGCCGTGGCCGGACGGGAGGCAGAGATTCGGGACTTGATCGCGTTCTGCGAAGCCGCGCGCATCCGCGTCCGGGTACTGCCCGCTCGATGAGCGCCGCGGCCATCGTTGTGGCGGGAGGGGAGGGGACGCGAATGGGCGCCCGCATCAACAAGGTCTTCATGGAGATCGATGGGCGGTCGATTCTCGAGCGCTCGCTTCAGCTCTTCGAGTCCAGCCCGGCCGTTGATCAGGTCGTGTTGGTCGCTCGACCGGCGGATCTCTCACGATGCGAACCTCT
>DATBYO010000132.1:0-33840 GCA_036513655.1 Candidatus Dormiibacterota bacterium
TGTTTTAGTTCCGGGATTCTGTCACCCCCCAACAGTTCTGGGATTCTGTCACCCCATGAAGGGAGACAGGATCGAATTGGACCGAAGTGAGCAACGTCGCCTACTCGTGCTGAATCAACTGCAGTCGGGAGCGCTCGTGAACGCCGAGGCGGCGGGGTTGCTTGGCCTCTCGGTCCGCCAGGTCCAGCGGCTTCGGGGAGCCTATGCCGTGCGGGGCGCCGCCGCCCTGGTGCATGGGAATCGGGGCCGCCCCTCCGCCCATGCCCTGGATCCGGCGCTGACCGCTCGCGTGGTGGAACTGGCCAAGCACAAGTACACCGGCTTCAACCAGCATCACTTGACCGAACGGCTCACCGAAGACGAGGGGATCCAGCTGTCCCGGCCGACGATCCATCGGATCCTGAAGGCGGCGGGGATCGCCGCGCCCCGTCGTCGCCGTCCGCCCCGCCACCGGCAGCGACGCGATCGCTATCCCCGCGAAGGCATGCTGCTCCAGGTGGATGCCAGCCGTCATGATTGGCTCGAAGGGCGTGGGCCGTGGCTCAGTCTGGTGGGCGGGATCGACGACGCGACCGGGCGCGTTCCGTGGGCCGGTTTTCGCGAGCAGGAGGATGCCTTCGGGTATTTCCAACTCTTGCGTCAGGTGGTGCACCGCTATGGGATTCCGCTCAGCCTGTACTCCGACCGCCATTCGATCTTCATTCAGACCGACACGCGCGAGTTGACGCTCGAGGAGCAACTCGCCGGGCGGCGCCGTCCCACCCAGTTCGGTCGGTTGCTGGAGGAGCTCGGCGTGCAGCTGATCCTCGCCCGGTCCCCACAGGCCAAAGGCCGAGTCGAGCGGCTTTGGGGCACCTTCCAGGACCGGCTCGGCAGCGAACTGCGGCTCGCCGGCGCGAGCACACGGGAGCAAGCTGATCAGGTTCTCTGGCGCTACCTGCCCCGCCACAACCGGCGGTTCATCGTGCCAGCGCAGGATCCAACGACCGCCTGGATCGCGTGGCCATCGGGCCGGCAACTGGAGGACGTCTTCTGCTTCAAGTACCGGCGCGTCGTCGGCAACGACAACACCGTTCGTTTCGGGGACGAGGTCATCGACATTCCGCCCAGCCCCCACCGTCCCACCTATGCCCGTGCCCGGGTGGAGGTGCGGGAGCACTTCGACGGCACCTTGCGCGTCTACCACGACGGGCACTGCATTGGCAGCAACCGTCGCACCCACACGCTCCCCTATCGACTTCGGACTCAGCACGTGCTGGCCGAGCTTCCTTCCGTTACGCTGGCCACGCCCTCGAAACCACCCCGATCCGGACCCTGGCGACCCCCACCCCATCATCCCTGGAGAACTCCGAGAACAGATCCGCAGTGACAAAGTCTCTGAACCGTTCGGGCGACAAGATCACTGAACTACAACAGGGCCGATCGTAACCTGGACGGGTATCCCTATTCGGCGGCGTTCGACCGCCGGAGGAGGCATTCATGAAGTCGTTTCGGATTCACCTGGGCATCATGTCGGCGATGGCCGCCGCGCTCACCCTGGCGGCGTGCGGCGGGACGGCCAGCACACCGAGCGGTGGGGCGGCGTCGCCGAGCGGGGCCGCACTGATCCATACGGCGTCGATCAAGGTGGGGAGCACCACCGAGACGGTGCTGAAGAACGACAAAGGGCTGACGCTCTACTACTTCACACCCGACACGGCGACGACCGTCGCTTGCACCGGGGGATGCGCGTCGAACTGGCCGCCCCTGGTCTCGACCTCCGGAACGCCCACCAGCGACCCAGCGTTGCCCGGTCACCTCACGGTGCTGAACGGGGCGAATGGCAACCAGGTTCTGTACAACGGTCACCCGCTGTACACGTACATGAAGGACGGAGATACTGCCGACGCATACGGGCAGGGCATCGGCGGGAAATGGTTCGTTGCGACGCCCGGTCTCAGCGCGGCTGCGGGCGCGACATCGACGCCCTATAAGTATTGATCGAGCTTAGTGCGAGGCTCCCGGGATCGGCGCCGGCGGCGCCGGTGTGGCGCCCGGGAGCATCTGCATCGGGTCGACCGGGCTATCGTCGATGCGGACTTCGAAATGCGTGTGTGGCCCGGTCGAGTTGCCGGTTGAGCCGACCAACCCGATCAGCTGGCCACGATGGACCAGGTCGCCTTCCTTGACGCCGATCGTCAACAGGTGGCCGTAGAGCGTTTTCAAGCCGGCGTCGTGCTGGACGACGACGTAGTTGCCGTAGCCGACCAGAAGTCCTCCGGCGTCGGTCATCGGCCGGGCCAGCACCACGACGCCGTCCGCCGCCGCGAACACGGGCGTCCCTAGCGGCACGGCGAGGTCGATCCCGGTATGGAAGTGAGGGAACCCGGCATAGGCAGCCTCGAAGACGTATGGCGTCGGACCAAAGCCCTGGGAGATCGCCGCGTGCGGGATCGGCCAGAGCAGACGCCCGGTGGCGGCCAGGACCGGGTCTTCAGCAATCGACGTGGCCGACTGTTGGAATGTCTGCCCGGCGAACACCGCCTGTTCGATCTGCGCGAGGACACTATCCGTCTTCATCTGAAGGAGCTTGGCCCGTTGGGCGGCCATCGCCGGCGAATCGGTCTGCATCGCATCCAGCGCCGCCAGGGCCTCGTCGATGGTGCCCTGCAGCTGCGCCTGGAGCGCTTGCTCGTTGGCGATCTCCTGCGCCAGGCTCGCGCGGGTGAGCACCAGCCTGGACAGCGCATCCTTTTTGGTGTTACGGCTACGCTCCAACGTCGCCTGGGCGTGGGCCAGGGCAACGTCGTCAGCCTGCACCGCCCGGACCAGGTTTCGCTCACGATCCACGACGACGTCGCTGTATCCGAGAGTCTCCAGCAATCCGCCGAAGCCGCCCGCCCGGACGAGGCTGCTGAAGAAGTTGTCCTGGTGCTTGTAGAGCCGACGAACGACAGCGGCCAGCTCGGTTCGGTCCGCCTGGAGCCGAGCGGTGACCTGTTCATGCTGTGCGCTGACGGCGACAATCCGGGTGTCGAGCTCGGCGACCTGCTTTTCGCCGTTCAGGATTTGCTGGCCCAGCGCCACCAGGCTCAATTCGGACTGGCTCAGCGACTTCTCGAGCATCAACGCGTGAGCCTCCGAGGCGGTCAGGTCACCGATCAGCTGGCTTTGCGCCTGGCGGTTTTGCAGAGCCTGGTTGGTCGGAGCTGGGCTGGCCGCCGGCTGCGCTGTCGGTGCCGGCGTCGACGGGCTGGCCGTGGGACTCGTCGCCGGGCTTGGATTGGGTGAAGCGGACGGCGATGCTGCCGTGGTGTCGGCGAGGACACCGGCTGGCGCCACCAGCAGTCCGAGCACGCCGGCCAGGCTGAGCGCCACAACGGCCACCCTGCGACCTCGACTGGCCCCGGCGGCCACCAGGGGTCGAGAGTTCACACCCCTATGAAAATCTTTACAACCGTTAAGGCTCGGGCCTGTCCTGCCTGCCCCGTCCAACCCCAAAAAGCTGCCTCCGCGGGCCCCTTCCTGCCCGGTTCGTATTCGCCAACTGCTTAGCCCGCCTCCTAGAGCGAACGCGCTTACTCTGCCCTATTTTCACATTTTTGTCACCCCTTGCTCGCTTCCACCTTTCCCGCAGCCATTCTTGACACTTGCCGCGGCCTAACCTGTGCTACCATCCTGAAAAACCAACTCGGGCTATCACGGGGGAAGTGATCTGGCACAGAGCCGGTTTTTAACGCACACGCTTGTTCTGTTAGCGGCGGCGCTCATCCCGGTACTGACAGCCTTCGACCGACTCCATACCGATACTGTCTACGGCGCAAATACCACCCCTTCGGTCTCCTTGCGGACCACCCACGTCGACGACGTGGTGCTGAGCCAGGGTGGCTTCATCATGAAGATGAGCACGTCGAGCGTGGACACGCCGGTGCGCCACGACGTCGCCTACTACACGATCAAGCCCGGTGACACCGTCCAGAACGTTGCGGGCCGATACGGACTCACGCTGGACACGGTGCGCTGGGCCAACAACATCTCCGACGTCGCCAGCGTGGTGCAGGGACAACGGCTGGTGGTGCCGCCGGTGAACGGCATTCTGGTCAAGGTCCAGCCGAACACCCAGCTGAGCGGCCTGGCCGTCCAGTACCACGTCAACGTCCAGGACATCGTCGACTTCAACCTGATCCGTGATCCGGCTCACCTCAAGGCCGGCACCATGCTGATGTTGCCGGACGGTGTCGGACCGGCGCTCGACTCGGGCGGGGTCGGCAAGAAGACGGTGAAATCGGTGACCTGGAACCGCCTGGGCCGGCAGGTGACCAACTACACCATCACCTACAGCAACACGCCGGTATACGGCGCCGGCGGAAAGTTCCCGTACGGGTACTGCACCTGGTGGGTGGCGCACAAGCGCTACGTCCCGTGGTCCGGTAACGCCTGGCAATGGTGGTACAACGCGCAGCAGTTCGGCTTTGCCGAGGGCCAACTGCCGGTGGTCGGCGCCATCATGGTGCAGGGCATCAGCTGGTCGTCGCCGGTAGGCCACGTGGCGTACGTCGAGTCGGTGAACGCCGACGGTTCCTTCACGGTGTCGGAGATGAACTACGGCGGCTGGGGCCGGGTGGACTACCGCACCCTCAAATCCACGGCGGGCCTGGACCTCTTGGGCTTTATCTACTAACCCCCACCCTGCCCTCCCCCAGAGGGGGAGGGAGAACGTTCGGCCTCCACAGGAGAGGGAAAGAGGCAGTTGCCTAAGATAGCCTCCGGTGGCAACGCCTGAAGAGTTTCTCGACGACACCCGCGACCAGGCCCTACGCGAACTCGAGGAATTTCTCCGCATCCCAAGCATTTCCAGTCAGCCGGAGCGGGCGGACGACGTGCGACGCGCGGCCGGCCACCTCGCCGATCAGTACCAGCGGATCGGCCTGGAGAACGCGGAAGTCATCGAGACAGCGGGCCATCCCGTTGTCTACGCGGACTGGCTCAAGGCTCCGGACAAGCCGACCGTCCTGCTCTATGGCCATTACGACGTTCAGCCGGTCGACCCGCTCGAGCTCTGGACATCACCGCCCTTCGAGCCACGCCAGCAGGACGGGTTGCTGCTGGGCCGCGGCACCTCCGACGACAAGGGCCAGATCGCGCTGCACTGGCAGGCGATTCAGGCCTGGCTGAGCACGACCGGCGAGCTGCCCCTCAACCTGAAGGTGATCGCCGAGGGCGAGGAGGAGATCGGGAGCCCGCATTTCGAGGAGTTCGTACGAGCCAATCGGGACCGGCTGCGGGCCGATTACTGCGTCATCAGCGACACCGCGATGGTGGCGAAGGGATTCCCCGCCATCACTTACGCGCTGCGCGGCCTGATTTATTTCGAGCTCCGGGTCGAGGCCGCCAGCGTCGACATGCATTCCGGGAACCTGGGCGGCATGGTCCCGAACCCGGCCCAGGTGTTAGCCGAGATCCTCGTCCGACTCAAGGATGCGGCCGGCCATATCCTGGTGCCCGGCTTTTACGACGGCGTGCGACCACTGCGTGACGACGAGCGCCAGCAGTTTGCGCGCGTGCCCTTCGACGAGGCTGCGCTCAAGCAGACCTACGGCCTTACGGCGCTGCACGGTGAGGCCGGCTTCACCCCCGTGGAGCGGAACTGGGCGCGGCCGACCCTGGAGGTCAATGGGATCTGGGGCGGCTATCAAGGTCCCGGCGCCAAGACGATCATCCCGGCCTGGGCCGCCGCCAAAATCAGCTGCCGCCTCGTCCCCGACCAGGATCCGAAGGCCGTCACCCAGGCTCTGCGCCGCTACATCGATGAGGTTCAGCCGAAGACGGTGCGGGTCAGGCTTACCGAGCTCAGCGGCAATGGTGATCCATGGATCATGCCGGTCGACCATCCCCTCGTCCAGGCCGCCCAAAGGACCCTGAGTCGCGTCTATGGCAAGGAGCCGGCCCTGATCCGAGCTGGCGGTTCGATCGGCGCGGTGGAAGTGATGAGCCGATTGCTCGAGGCGCCATGTCTCCTGGTCGGCTTCGTCTTGCCGGATTCCTTTGCGCACGCGCCCAACGAGCGACTCGACCTGGACAGCTTCTACCTGGGCCGGAAAGCGGCCTTGCATCTCTGGGAAGAGATCGCCGCGATTGGGGCGCACTCCAGGGCCGAAGCCGGCCCTTCGCGGACGCGAGGTTAGGCTGGGGTCAGCGCAATGGTTCGCCTAGTCGGGCGCGGACACGTGGTCGCCGCCGTTTTCCGCGGGCTTGTGCGGCAGCCCGGCCCGAATCCGAACGAAACTCGCCCGTAATTCGGCTTGACGCGAGGCCGAGGCCGCGCGCTTCAGCCGATCGGACCGGCGGATTCCAAAGACGGCATCCCAGCCGACCTGAAGGAGCGCTCCAGCGTACTCATCGATGGCAACGTGCTCAGCCTGAGCCGCCGCCTCGATGTAATCCTCGAGTACGGGATCGACGCTCGCGATGAGCTTGCCCAATGGGTGCCCCCGGGGGTGGTCGCCTTCCTCCACTTCCACGATAACCCCAATTGGCGGTGGAAAGCTACATACCTAGGCAGAATGTGGTACGTCGCAACGAAGCCGGCAAAAGAAACGGATCAGTCCGCGACGAAGCGATACCCGATCCCTGGGACCGAGTGGATGTAGTGCGGCTTTTCCGAGTCGCGCTCGATCTTCTTGCGCAGCCGGTAGACGTGGGCGTCGACGGTGCGCGTTTCGATTTCCACCTCGTAGCCCCAGACTTTGCGCAACAGCTCGCCCCGGCTCACCACCTGGCCGGCCTGCGAGGCCAGCAACGACAGCAGGTTGAACTCGGTCAGCGTCAGGGCGACTTCCTTGCCCTCGCGCCACACCTGACGGCTGTTCATGTCGATGATGAGGCCGGGGAACTCGAAGCGCGTCTTGGGCTGCGCCTGCGCGACCGCCTGCTCGCTCCGGCGCAGATGCGCGCCCACCCGGGCTAGGAGTTCCCGTACCTCAAACGGCTTCGTCAGGTAGTCGTCGGCCCCCACCTCGAGCCCAACAACCACGTCGATCGTGTCGTTCTTCGCGGTCAGCATGATGACCGGCACCTGGGTGCCGTCGGCTCGAAGCTGCCGGCAGACGTCCATCCCGGAGACACCCGGGAGGTTCAGGTCGAGGATCACCAGGTCCGGCTCCGACTTCTCGATCATCTCCATGCCCTTCTCACCGGTGTCCGCTTCGATCAGGTTCAGGTTTTGACCCAGCATTGCCATCCGAACGACCTCCCGGGTCGGGGCGTCGTCCTCGATCATCAGAACTGTCTTCGGGAACGGCATTTGGTCGGGTCCTACTCCTTCTCCAGAAAGTTCGTGACTTGCAGCATGAATTTCTTCAGTTCGATCGGTTTCGCGATGTAGCCGGAGCACCCGGCGGCCAGTGCCTGCTCCTCGCTCCCCTTCAGCGCGTTGGCCGTCAGGGCGACCACTTTGATCCCTGCCGTGGCCGGGTCAGCTTTGAGCTGGCGGGTGACCGCTAATCCATCAACGCCGGGGAGCTGCATATCCATCAGTATTAGGTCGGGCCGGAGGTGGCGGGCCTTCTCCAGGCCCTCCTGGCCATTCGAGGCGGTGTCCACGGTGAAGCCGTTGCCCTCCAGCACCATCCGGGCCAGGTCCAGGTTGGAGGGATTGTCCTCCACCACCAGCACCCGGTTCCGCGTGCTGGGGCCCGGGCGAAGCGGGAACTCCACGGTGAACGCGGTCCCCTTGTCAGGAACGCTCTCGAAGTCGATCGTGCCGCCATGCAGCTCGACCAGCTTCTTGGTCAGCGCCAGGCCCAGGCCGGTGCCCGGGTACTCGCGATTGCTGGCGCTCTGGACCTGGTAGAAGGCGCCAAAGATCTTGTGCTGGAGCTCCTTGGCGATGCCAATGCCACTGTCCTGGACGGTGATCCGCAGTGAGTGCTCGTGGACCAGCGCCTGCAGGCCGACCTTGCCCGAGGGCGGGGTGAACTTGATGGCGTTGGAGAGCAGGTTGTAGAGGACCTGCTTGAACTTGTTCTTGTCCGCAATCAGCAGCGCATCGAGCGGCTCGACGCTGGAGGCGATCTCGATGTCCTTCTTCATGGCCAGCGAGCGGACCACGTTGAGGACTTCGCGCACGGCCGAGTCGACCCCGAACTCCTCGTAGACGAGATCCATCCGGCCCGCCTCGACCTTGGTCAAATCGAGGACATCGTTGATCAGGGAGAGCAGGTGCCGGCCGCTGTTATAGATGTTGTCCAGACAGTCCTTACGCTGTTTTTCGGTGATTTTGCCGGCCAGGTCATCGCGAAGCAGCTCCGAGAATCCCAGGATGGCATTGAGTGGCGTGCGCAACTCGTGCGACATGTTGGCCAGGAATTCGGACTTGAGCCGGCTGACTTCGGCGATCTGCGCATTGGCGGTTTCCAGCTCGCCCAAATGATCCTGGAGCTGCTCGTACAGGCGTCCGTTCTCAATCGCGATCGCGGCCTGGTTGGTGATCACCTTGAGGATCGCCGCGTCCAGTTCGGTGAACGGGTCGACCCGTTGCCGCGAGATGGTCATGGCGCCAACCACCCGCAGCGTCGTCGCCAGCGGCTGGACCATGAGCGAACGCGGGGAGCGGCTCTGGTCGAGGATCTTGAAGCGTGGGTCCAGCGTGGCGTCGGCGATATTGAGGGTCTCGAGCTGTTCGACCGCGTAGCCGAGGATGCCGTCGCCCAGGACGAAGCGGGCGATGTGCGGCACCATGTCGCGGTGCGGGTAGGTGGCGCAGGCCGTCAGCTCGCGGCTGCCCTCGTTGAGCAAGAAAACGGTGGCAGCGTCGAACTGCACCATCTGGGAGGTTGCGCGGAGCATCGCTTCGATGTTGTCGTTGAGTGAGAGCGATGCGCTGAAGAGACCACCGAGCCGGTTCAGCAATTGAATCTCGGGGTCGGCTGTCACGTGCCCGACATTATAAGTCATGATTTTTGACACGACCACGTTCGCGATTGTGGGTTTCGCTACTGCAACGTCACCCAGCGTCACTTTCTTTCGCAGCTACAGAAGACTGAACCGGGCAGGTGCGCCGTCCAGCCGCCCGCGGCGCACTCGGACATAAGAACGTGTCCTCGTGTGCTCGCGCGGGCGGCATGCGGCGCCTGCCCTCTTTCGCCCGAAAGGGCGGCGCCCCGAGGGGCGCTAAGCGCGCTATTGGTTTTGAGTAGTATCACGCGACGTGAAGGCGATCCGTTTCCATCAGCACGGCGGCCCCGAGGTGCTGCGCTACGAGGATGCGCCGACTCCGGAACCTGGTCCCGGGGAGGTGCTGGTCGCCCTCCGGGCGGCCGCGCTCAACCACCTGGATCTGTTCAGCCGCAACGGCCTGATCCCGAACGTCCCCCTTCCCCATATCGGCGGCGCGGACGGCGCCGGCGTGGTGGCCGGCAACGGTCCGGGCGCGTCGCGGTATTCGGTGGGCACGCGAGTGTTCTTCGATCCAGGCTTGAGCGACGGCAGCTGCGATTACTGCGCCCGGGGGGAGCACAGCCTGTGCGACCGCTGGGAAATCCTCGGCGAGCACCGCGACGGCACGTTCGCCCAGGCGGTGGTCATGCCAGAAGTCAACCTCCGGCCGATCCCCGACGGCCTGAGCTTCGAGAAGGCGGCTGCGTTCCCGCTGGTGTTCTTGACGGCGTGGCGGATGGTGGTCACCAAGGCCCGCGTCGTGCCAGGCGAGACGGTCCTGATCCTGGGAATCGGCGGCGGCGTGGCGCTGGCCGCGCTGCAGATCGCCAAGCACGCCGGGGCCCGCGTCTTCGTGACTTCGAGCAGCCCGGAGAAGCTCGAGCGCGCCAGGGCGATGGGTGCCGACGTGCTGATCAACCACCAGGCGACGGACTTCTCCAAGGAGGTCTGGAGAATTACCCAGAAGCGCGGCGTCGACGTCGTGATCGAAAACGTCGGCGCAGCGACCTGGGCTGGGAGCATTCGCGCGCTGGCGCGCGGCGGGCGTCTGGTCACCTGCGGTGCCACCTCCGGCCCCAAGCCAGATGAGGACATTCGCCGGATCTTCCAGAAGCAGGTCACCATCTACGGATCGACGATGGGAACCCGCCACGACTGGGAACAGCTCAATCGATTGCTGGCAGCGAAGCTGGTCCAGCCCATCATCGACCGAACGTACCCACTCGAGCAGGCGGCAGAGGCGCAGGCCCTGATGGAGCGCGGGGAACAGTTCGGCAAGATCGTCCTCACCATCCCGCCGCTATCTTGAGGCGCTCGACGATCGTCACCCTGGGCGCGGTGATCCTGGTTAGCTGTGGCCAGGCGGCCGCGCAGCCGACGCCAACGGCCACCGCCACCCCCCGCCTAACGCCGACACCAAGCCCGACGCCAGTCACAACGCCCACGCCGCTGCCACCGCCACCGAATCTCACGCGGAACGGTGGGATTAGCGTACCCGCCGGTTTTACGGCGTACATCTACGCCCAGGGCCTCGGCACCACGACGGCGATGGCCTTCGGCCCGGACGGCCGGCTCTACATCGTGACGCAGGGCGGTTCCCTGGAGGTGGTGGCTGCGCCGGGGGCCGCGCCGCAGACCCTGGTGTCCGGCCTGCCGATCGCGCTGGGCCTCGCCTGGCGAGGGAACGATCTCTATCTCTCCGTCAGAGGGAGCATTCGCCATTACGCGCTCAGCGGCAGCAGTCTGTCGGGCGGTGGCGTAGTCGTGAGCGGCCTCCCAGCCAACCGCCATCAGAACGATTGGATCCTGCCGATGCCGAACGGCGACTTCCTGTTGGGCGTCGGCTCGACCTGCGATGTCTGTAACGAGTCCAATCCGAAAAGCGCGGCGGTCCTCCGATTTCACAGCGACTGGAGCTACGCCGGTGTCGTGGTGCACGGTAGCCGGAACCCCTATGGACTGGCGCTTCGGCCCTCGACCGGGGACGCGTACGTCACCATCAACGGGCAGGACAACCTCGGCAGCCAACCGGCTGATCACCTCTTACGCGTTGTCGACGGCGAGGACGCAGGCTGGCCTCGTTGCTGGCCTGCCTATCCTGACGGAAGCCTGCACGGCAGCTGCGCGGGCGTCGCCCCGCCGATTGCGGTCTTCACTCCGCACACCTCCGCTGACGGCATCGTCTTCTACGACGGCAGCGAGTTTGGCGCGGACTTCGCCGAGAACGCCTTCGTGACGGAGTGGGGCACCAACGCCGGGGGGCCCGCGGGGCGTCGGGTCGAACGCGTCGTGCTGTCCGGCTCGGGTGCCAGCGAGCACGGGCAGGTGACCGATTTCGCGACCGGGTTCTCGCATCCGCTGGCGATCGCGCAGGCCCCTGACGGCGGGCTGCTGGTCGGCGATTACGGCACCGGCATGATCGCGGAGATCTTCAGAACCAGCTAGCCCCCACCCTGCCCTCCCCCTGAGGAGGAGGGAACATTGAAAGAAGGCGGCAGCTGCTCGCGTCGAACGAAGTATCGGCCTGGTCGATCGCCTCAAAGACATGACGGGCTGGCTGGTCGAGGGCGAGGCCACCGCCAGCCAGGGCTATCTAACGTCCCCGGGTGGCGCCGTGCATCGGCCCAGCCGCCAGTGGTACGGGCAGGTGATGCCGGGCTCCTGGGCACCCAACGTCGACAGCGACGGCGTCGATGGCAAGGTGGCCGGCGTCACCGCCATCCGCGCGCACGATCCGGCCTTCGACGAGAACGTGTTCCTCGCGCAGGTGCAGCGACTCTTCTTCGCGGTGCTGGAGGCATGGACGGCGCTCAAGCCGGCGCTCAGCCAGGGTGTGATGGCGTCGCTGATCTGGGAAGAGCAGAAGGCGCAGATTGCGACGTACACGAACAAGGGTTGGCGCAACGTGCTCGGCCGGCTGACCTTTACCACTGCCGTGGTGGCCGGCGCGCTGAGCGACAGCGGCTTCGACACGGTGACCGTTCGGGTCAACGCCAACTCCGCCGACTACGACGTCGATGCCGGCGGATCGGTGATCCACGGCGACGCGGATCCGTGGGACTGGACCGAAGACTGGATCTTCCAGCGGCCGTCGACGGCAGAAACCGGACGCCCGGGAACGATCACGTCGCAGGCGTGTCCGAACTGCGGCGCATCCGTCAATGTCGACATCACGAGCATCTGTCAATACTGCGATGCTGCGGTGATCAGCGGAAAATTTGGTTGGTTGTTGACCAGGATCGATCGGGTTTAGAGGCCCCACCCTTCCCTCCGAGGAAAAACGTGGTCTCCCCCAGACCCGGAGGGAAAAAAGGGCACTGAAAACAGAAAACCGACCATCGCTCAGTGGTCGGTTTTCCTGCCCCGTCAGGGCCGCACTCGCCGGCAGGCGAGCGCCCCTATTCTCTCACCGATGGGGCCCCCGTGGCGGTCGAATTTGCCCATTTGATCGTGCGAACAACTCGCGACTTGACAGTGGCGATATCATTTATGTTCCGGGCGGCTACAGCGCCCCGGCTTCGCGGAGGCTGCGGAACCGCTCGGTCGATACCACCAGGTGATCAAGCACTTCCACACCAAGTAGCCGGCCGGCCTCCTGGAGATGCCGGGTGACCGCCAGGTCCTCGGGGCTGGGCGTGGGGTCGCCAGACGGGTGGTTGTGGGCCAGGATGACGGCCGCAGCGCCCAGTGTGAGGGCCGGCCCGAAGACTTCGCGCGGCTGGAGCGCGGCCACGTTGAGGCCGCCGACGGCCACCTTCTCGCAGCCGACCGGCTGGTTGCGGGTATTCAGATACAGCACGGAGAAGCACTCTTTCGGACTGCTCCGTAGATCCTGGAACTGCAGCAGGGCTTCTCTGGGCGAGCTGATCGCTGGAGCGGCGCTGTCGGGTGGAACATGCCAGCGCCTCGCCAGCTCACGCACCAGCAGCAGCCGCCGGACCTGGGCCGGCCGGAAGCCGTGCCGCCGCGCCGCCTGCTTCAGGTCGCCCGGCGGCCGTTCGACGATGCCTCCCTCGGCCAGGAGCGCCTTTACCCCCGTCAGATCGCCACGTTGCCCGACCAGGGCGGCCAGCAGACCCGGCTCGTCCGGCGCAACCACCATCCCATGATACTACAAATCTGTGTATATGTCGTCGAAAGACTAGCGGTGACCGAAGACGGCGATCAGGACCACGATGACGATGATGATCAGGATCAGCGCGCCCGCTCCGAGCAGCACGGCCGACATGTTGATGGCCGTGTCCTTGATCGGCGGCTGGACCGACATCGGAGGTCCCGGCTGCACCGGTGAGCCGGCTCCCGGTGGCAGCGGAGCGCCGGGCGGCGCCGCCGGCCGATCGACAAATGCGCCTGGCGGGCCGGGCGACTGGGGCGCGGGCGGCTGCGACCAGCCGCTTCGGTCGGCCGCGCTCGGCCCGACCGGCGACGGGGGGCGTGGCGGATCGGGGAGGCGCGGTGGCGTGCTGTCCTGGGCGGGAGCGTCGTGTTCGTTCATCCTTGCCACTCCGATGCTTGTGTGATGTTGTCCAAGACCCAGCCGAACTGTCCGCTGGTGACGGTCGCCTTGCAGTAGCTGCACACGCCGGACTCGTTGATCGACAGCGGGGCGCCGCAGTTGGGGCATTGCGTGACCTCCGCCCCCTCCCCTGCCTTGGTGCGGGCCGCGCCACTTCGGATGAAGGTCCAGTACTCCGTGAAGTTCTGGTTCTGGCGCGAACCGTAGATCACCTTATTCGCGGTGGTGTCGTCAACCTCATAGTCCGCGGCACTGGCGTCGATCCGGACGGTAATGGTGTCGAAGTTTGGATCCGTCTGGACTTTGACGATCTGCACTCCACCGATGACCAGGTTGTCGAGCACGTTCCGCTTATGGCCCGCGATCATGGCATCGATCTGGTTCTTCCAGCGGTGGTAGATGCCGTCGGACATGTACACGCGCGCGGGTTCGAGGTTGCGGTCCATCCAGGCCTTCTGTAGGGCGAAGAAGGACGCCTGCGCACGGTCCAGGAACATCTGCTGGTTGAAGTTCGGGTCCTTGGCCTGCAGCGCGGCGAGATCCTCGGACAAGGTGGAACGCATCTGCCCCATGGGCGCGTAGGCCGGCCCCCAGTTCGACGCCTGCACCGGATTGCCGATGCTCATCCGGCGGTAGGCCTGCCACAGGCCGAACAGGATGAAGAGGAAGAAGATGAACCCACCACCGCCTCCCCCGAACAGGAAGAACGGCAGCAGGAGGCCTCCGCCGCCAAACCCGCCGCCGCCGTAACCGCCGCCAATTCCCCCACCGCCGAAGCCACCGCCGCCGCCAAAGCTCTGGCCGCCACCGGCGCGAGCCAATGCCAGCATCGGACTCGCCAGCACCAGCGTTAGCGCCAGCGACGCACCCAGAGCGATCCGCCGGCGCCAGCTCACGCCTGCGCCGGTGTGCCTCCGCCGGTGATTGATTGGCCGCAGTTGGTGCAGAACTTGGCGTTCGCCGCATTCTGCGTACCGCACTTCGGGCAGGCTACCGTGGCACCCGTCGGCGCCGGCGCCGGTGAGAGCGCCTGTCCGCAGCTGTTGCAGAACTTGGCATTCTCCGCGTTGAGCGCATGGCAATTCGGGCAGCGGACCTGGATCTGTCCACCGGCCGCCACGGTTTGTCCGAGCTGGCCTGCGACGAGGCCGCCGACACCGAGGCCGACACCGAGGAACGCCGGGTTGACGCCTCCGCCCTGGCCTGGACCCTGCGCCAGCCCCTGACCGGCGCCGATCATCGCCGCGCCGGCCGCGTACTGCTGGAAGCCGCCCGCCAGCTTGCTGTACTGGACGTCCTTGAGGAAGGTCTTCAGCTTGTCCTCGTCTTCGGGTTTGAGCGAGATGGTGAAGTTTCCGAGCCGGACGATCTGGAGGCCGTAGCTGTTGATGTTGCGCTGTACCTGCGCGATGGTTTCGGACTCGATCTCGTCGGTGTGAGCCGCGATCCCGAGCAGTGGCCAGCCGTTGGTAACGACGTGCGCGACGACGTCGGTCCGCAACGTCTTGAGGAGTTGCTCGCGCATCCAGTCGGTGATCTCGTCGTTGGTCGAGAGGTTCTGGGTGCCGACCAGGTTCACGATCAGCGACTGCGGTTCGATGACCTTGAGGGAGTACTCACCGAAGACGCGCAGCCCAACGCCGAAGTTGGTCTGGGGGTCGACGACGTTGTCGATGGCACCGCCAAAGGGAAGGTTGGGAAATTCGCGGGTGGAGATGAAGTAGAGCTCGGTGCGGAAGAGGTTCCCGCCGCTGGCCGCGTCAACCAGGATCCCGAGGAAGGGAATCTCCGACGAGTCGAGGGTGACCCGTCCCGGCTGGATCGTGCCCTGCACCCGGCCATCGCGGAAGAAGACGGCCAACTCGTCCTGCTCGACCGTCAGCTGGGTCAACTTTCGAATGTTGGTGTCGGGCCATTTGAAGAGAATCTGGCCCTTGGCCGTATCCGGCCGGGCGATGAACTCGCGCCGGACCTCGTTAAAGATGCTCATCTAAACCTCCAATACGAATCCGGGCGGTTCGCCGCCACCCGCGTTATAGCAGAAAAACGGCGCATCCAATGAAGTCCTTCCCCTGCGGGGAGCGCGGCAAACCCCGGCTTTCACGCCGGTCGGACGGCCGGGTCCGGTCAAAACAGAAAGGGTCCCGCGGGGACCCTTTCTATTCTTTTGTGAAATCGCGGCCGTTACTGGCCGAGACCGCCCGAGATGTTGCAGAAGACGTTCTTGACCTGGTTGCCAAGGATGATCAGGACAACGATAACCACGATGGCGATCAAGACGAGGATAAGGGCGTACTCGACCATACCCTGCCCTTCCTCACGGTTGAGCAGGTCGCGGAGACGCAAAAACAGGCTGGCCAACATCGATCTCACCTCCTTGCCGAGGAGTCCATTGGGACCAGTTTCGCAAGGGGAAATCGGCGGCTCAATCATGGCGTCGAATCGGCTTTGTATCGGATCGATCGCGAACCGACAACAGCCCGCAACGGCAGTTCCGCAAGATACGATGGGCCCCCGGTCTTTCTCTGGACAGGATGGTTGCTCCCGAACCGCGCCCGGCATCCGCCGGGCCGGCCGGGCGATTCGGCATTGCGCTCGAGCTGTCCACCGCCACCGTCCTGATCCTGGCGGTAGCCGGCGTGGCCGCCCTCGTGTTCTTCGACCTGTCGCCGCCGCTGGCCTTAAACGATGACTGGATGTACTCGTGGTCGGTGCGGCAGCTCGTCGCCGGGCATGGCTTGCACGTTTTTCCGGAAAGCAGCGCGCTCGCGTATGTGCAGGTGTTTTGGGGCACGCTGTTCAGCCTCGGGCACCCCGATCAACGCCTGCTCCGATTGAGCGTGGTCCCACTCGTGGTGTTGACAGGATGGTGCAGCTTTCAACTAGCCCGTCGTCTTGGCGCCGACCGGTTCTGGTCTTCGGTCGCCGGCGCGACCCTGCTCGCCATGCCCCTCTTCATGGCGAACGCGACCAGCTTCATGAGTGACAACTTTTACGTCGGGCTGGTGATGGCGATCGCCCTGAGCAGCGTCGCCTGGATCAGCGGCGGGCGCTGGCGCTGGCTTTGCGTGACGCTCCTGGTGCTGGCACCGCTGCAACGCCAGGTGGGCATCGTGCTCGTCCCCGCGGTGACGCTGGGGTTGATCCTCTGGAAGCGGCCGACCTGGCAGCGCTCGGACAGCCTGGCGGTCGCGGCAATCTGGACCCTCCCGGCGGCGGCGTTGCTCGTGGCCGGTGGGCTCGTGGACAGCCGGCCGTTCTACGCCGGCCCGCCGCCGGTAGGGCTCGACTTCGAGCATGCCATCTTTCCACTTCCCGCCATGCTGGGGCTCGCATTGATTCCCTTTCTCGCGGCACTCGTCTTTCGGCCGACCGCCCCCACCCTGCCCTCCCCCAGAGGGGGAGGGGAAAAGGCGGCCCGCGGGGAGAGCTTGTGGTCAGTCGCGTCGGCCGGGCTCGGGGTGGTCGGCGTCATCGGGTGTCTGGTCGATCTCGCGCAGTTTGGGATGACCTTTCCAGGCAACGTTTTGAGCCCGTTGGGATTCACGGCGATCCTCCCGGGATCCAAGCCGCCGATTTTTCCCGCTGCGGCGTTCCGCGCGCTCGAGATTGCGGCGGTGGTGACGTTCGTCGTCTTGTTCGTCCTTCGCAGACGGTCGTGGACGCCGCGCGCCCTTGGACCGCAAGCGCTCTTGCTCGTCCTGATCAGCGCCTTCCAATTCCTTCCGCTGATGGTCATTGAGTGGTTCGTTTACGACCGCTACTTTCTGCCGGTGATCGCCCTCCTCGTTCCGGTGATCGCGGCCGTCGCCACTCGCGCCTCCCGCCAGGGCGCCGCCAGGACCTGGGCAGCGGCGGCCATCGCCGCCGGGCTAACGCTCTACGTGGTCGGCGAGCAGGATTACCTCGCGTGGCAAGCCGCCCGCGACCAGGCGGCCCACCTCGCCTACCAGGTCGCGTCGCCCAGTGACGTGCACGCCGGCTTCGAGGCCAACGCCACCTACGTTGAACTGCCGCGCTACGAACGAACCGGGCGTGCCGACTTCTTCGCGATCCTTGGCCCCGAGCATCCACGAATCACGCTGCGCTTCGCCGCGGCCGGCGACCCACGGGCCGGCGTCTCCTACCGGTCGCTGGCGCCCGGACGGATCGTGCTCGACGAATCGTCCCCCTAGCGGCCTAGCGTCGGAGGCGGAGCGTCAGGAGCACCATCGGCCGCGAGATGCGCCACCAGTCGAGGATGGCACGCATTTTCGTGTACCCGACCGCTCGATCCGCGGGGTAGTACTTCGTCACCGGGATCTCGGCGACGCGGAGCCGGCGGCGGATCGCCTCGTACAGCAGGTACGGCTCGAGCTCGTAGCGGTCCAGCCACGGCTGGCGCAAATTCATCGACCTGGTGACCTCGGTGCGAAACAGTTTGAAGCCGTTGGTGGCGTCGGTGACGGGACGCAAGACGCAGAGCGAGAAAAGGACCGAGTAACCGCGGGTCATGATGGTTCGGCTCAATGGTTGGTTGAGCCGCCGGCCGCCTTTGACATAGCGCGAGCCCTGGACGAAGTCCGCACCCTTCTCGACGATCGACCGCGCCAGCAGGACGATCTCACGGGGGTCGTCCTGGTCGTCGCCCGCCATGATTCCGGTCAGCGCGATGTCGTGGGCTTGCGCCCACTCGATGCCGGTACGGATGGCGGCCCCGACACCCTGGTTACGATCATGACGCAACACCTGCGCGCCGGCGCGCTCAGCCTCCTCCGCCGTGCCGTCGGTCGAGCCGTCGTCGACCACGAGGACGACATCGACGAGGTCACGAGGCATGCGGGTAACCGCCCGACCGATCTTCCCGGCCTCGTTCCAGGCCGGCAGGATGATGGCGATCGATCGGTGCTCGTACATTTACGCAGCCTGCCGCCGGCTGCCCCAGCCGGTAATCGCCTCGGCGACACGTTCGACGTGCTCCAACGGCAGTTCGGGATACATCGGGAGCGACAGGCTGTGGGCGGCGAGTCGCTCCGCATTGGGAAAGACGCCGAGGTGGTAGCCAAGGCCGTGCAGCACCGGCTGCGCATGGAGCGGAAGCGGGTAATGGATCCCGGTTTCGATCCCTTGCGCGGTGAGCGCGGCACGCAGCGCATCGCGTTGCGCCGCCTGCACGACGAACAGGTGATAGACATGACGCCCTTCGCCGGTCGATGCCGGGAGGCCGACCGGCCCATTGGAAAGGTGCTCGCGGTAGGCGTCGGCCAGGTACTCGCGGCGGGCATTCCAGCCGTCCAGGTGCGGAAGTTTGACCCGCAAGACCGCGGCCTGGATGGTATCGAGCCGGTGATTGAGTGGCACCGCGACGTGCTCGTATTTCACCTTCGAGCCGTAGTTCCGTAGCGTCCGAACCGCTTCCGCGACGTCGTCGTCATTGGTGACGAGCATGCCGCCGTCACCAAAGGCGCCGAGGTTCTTGGCGGGATAGAAACTGAAGGCGGCGGCCCAGCCAAAGTTCCCTGCCCGACGGCCCGCGTAGATCGCGCCGTGGGCTTGGCAGGCGTCCTCGATGACGCGCAGGCCCGCCTGGCCGGCGAGCTTGAGGACGCCGTCGATGTCGCCGATCTTTCCGTAAAGGTGGACTGGCAGGACCGCTTTGGTTCGTTTGGTCATGGCCCGCTCCACCGCCGCGACATCGACCTGGCCCGCTTCGTCGCAATCGACGAGGACGGGGCGGGCGCCGACCGCCATGATGGCGCCGACCGTCGCGATGAAGGTGTTCGCCTGGGTGATGACTTCATCCCCGTCCCCAATTCCTCCGGCGCGCAGGGCCAGCTCGAGGGCCGAGAGTCCGGAGTCGACGCCCACCGCGTGCTTCACGCCGCAATAGCGCGCCCACTCGGCCTCGAACGCCGTCACCGCTTCGCCGAGGATGAAGTCGCCCCGGCGAAGGACCTCCTGCATCGCATCACTCAGCTCCGGCTGCAGCGAGCGGATCTGCGCCTGCAAGTCGACGAATTTGACCGCGCCGGCCTGGGGATCCATCAGCCCGCCCGCTTACGGCCGTCGAGGTAGGACTCGGAGTGCGTGAGGGCGTTCGCCCGGCCGATGACGCGCGCAGGGTTGCCGACGACCACCGCCCCCGCGGGAACGTCCCTGGTCACCACGGCCCCGGCGCCGACCAGCGCCTCCTCTCCGACCACGACCTCCGGCAGCAAGGTGGCGTTGATGCCGACCCGTGCTCCGCGCTTGATCGTGGGACCCCTCATGCAGTCCTTGCAGATCGGGTGGCGATCGTTGGCGATCATCACTCCTGGCGCCAGAAAGACGTCGTCTTCGATGACGGTGAACTGCGCGACGTAGACATTGCAATGAATCCGAACGCGATGTCCAATCACGCAGGCGTAGTCGATCGTCGAGTTGTTCCAGATGCTGAGGTGGTCGCCCAGGCGGTTTTCCTCGCGGATCACCACGCCATGACCGGTCTCCAGGTGGCTGCCGATCTGGCTGCCCGCGTAGATCACGCTGTGGGCGCGGACCGTCGCATTCGGCCCGACCGTCAAGGCCAGGGACGGGATTTGTCGCCCAGGAATCTCACCCAGGATCGCCGTCGGGTGCACCTCAGAGGGAGCCCCCAGCGAGATCTCTGCCGGCGGCTTCATGCCGCTTGGGCGAGCGCGGGGCGCAGCATGACCGGCACGCCACGCTGGGCAATCGACTGGTTGATCGCTACCACGACCTCGACGACCCGTAGCCCATCGCTGGCGTCGCTCAGCGCCGGCCGGTGCGAAATCACCGACTGGAGAAAATGCTGGCACTGGTTCTTGAGCGGTTCCGTCGCCGGGATCGCTGGACTGATCACGTCGCCGCTTCGGGTGACGAGCTTGAACTCGCCAAACGTCTCGTAGGACGGTTCCCGCATGGCGCCCTTGTCGAAGATGCGCACCGGCTCCTGCGTCTCGAGGTCGTTGAAGAACGCCATCCTGGCGCTGCCCACCACCGTGATCTCCCGCGCTTTCCGCGGATCCAGCCAGCTGGCGCGGATGTTGGCGATGACGCCACCCTCGAAACCCAGCGTCGCGAAGGCCACATCCTCGCAACGCGAGGACAGGAAGGAGGCGCCCTGGGCCGAGACCCATGAGGGCTTCTGGTTGAGAAAGTGCAAGAGGATCGAGACGTCGTGCGTCATCAAGTCCCAGACGACGTTGACGTCGGTGCGGATCGGGCCCAGGTTGGTGCGGGTAAACGTCAGGTACTCGAGCTGACCAAGCGTTCCGGAGCCAATCACCTTCTGCAAATGGTTGATGCCGGGGTTGTAGCGGAAGACGTGTCCAACCATCAGGACGTGGCCTTGCTTCGTTGCCAGGTCGCGCAACTGGCGGGCGTGCTCGATGTCCGTGGTCATCGGTTTCTCCACGAGGCAGTGCTTGCCGGCCTCCAGCACAGCCCGCGCGACCTCGTAGTGGCGAGTGGCATCGGTGGCGACCACGACCGCGTCGACGTCGGCCGCGCCCAGCAACGCCTCCAGGTCCGGGCTGGTCCGCAAGCCAGGGGCGCGTCGCTCGGCCTCGCGCAGCCGGTCGGGACTGATATCGCAGGCCGCCACCACCCGGCATCCGTCCAGCTCGGAGAAGGCCCGGAGATAGTTGAGGCCCCAGCGGCCACAGCCGACCAGGCCGATGCCGATGGTCACGAATTGATGACGTAGTCGCGCCGGAGTTTATTGCTGGGTGGCCGGGCCCCCCAGCAGGCCGTTGTGGCCGGTGCGGCATCGGCCGACGAGGTTGGCTCCGGAGCTCGGATTCGAACCGAGAACCTCGGCGTTAACAGCGCCTTGCTCTACCGTTGAGCTACTCCGGAACTCAGGCGCGCTCCAGTATACGGTCCAGTTCGCCTCCTCGAATGCGATCCGGCTTCATTCTGGTGAAAGGGGCGCCTCCGTCGGCGAGTTATCCCAGCGTGCGGAGGCTCGCCCGGCCCTGATAGTCCTCGTCGTCTTCCTCGCCCTCTCGGCGATCGCGGGCTGGGGCACCCTCTCCATCGGTTCGGCGCGGGCCCCGGTGCCGTTCGCCGATCGCGCCATCCTCGCCCTCCCTGCCGGGCTGCTGATGGCGGCCATCGCGAGCTTCATCCTCATCTGGCCGCTCGGCCTCCAGCTCAATCGATGGACGGTGCTCGGCCCCGCCGCGGCCCTCGCCCTGCTCGTGGTGGTCGCCGCGTGGAAGGGACCACTCAAGACTGCGGTGCGCGGCACGCCCCAGCTGCCGGCCGGCTGGTTCAACCGGATTCTTCTCGGCCTGGCGGCAATCGTTGGCCTGCTTTTCTTCGGTCGGCTCGCCCTCATCACGCTCCACATCCCAATCGAGGGCTACGACTTCTACCTCTACCACTGGCACTTCACGCGCGTCCTCTACGAGACCGGTTCATTTCCTAACAACGTCAGCCCGAGCTACTTCGAGTACCAATATGCCTCGCCGCCACTCGCGTTCCTGCTCTACGCGCAGATCTCGGTCGTGCTGGGCGAACTCTCCCAGCTTGGTCCCCGGCTCCTGCCGCTCCTTTCCGCGGCCGGAATCGCGATGGTCGCCTGGCGGATGGCGCGCGTGCACCTTCGACTATCGCCGCCGGCGGCGCTCATCGCGGGTGCCTTCGCCCTCTTTAGCGGCTACTACGCCTACGGCCTGGTGAAGGAAAACACCGACACCCTCAGCACTCTCTTGTCGTTCGCGGGGATGTATTGGCTCTGGCGGCGAGATCTGTCGCCGCTGTCGCGAGTCCTCGGCGGCGGATTGCTACTGGCCGGCGGATATTGGGGTCGCTACGAGGGACTCGGCGCGATCGGCGTTGCCGCCGGCGTCCTCTGCCTGAGCGCGATCGTGGATCGGGTCCGCGGCCGGCCAGCGCGCGCGGAGCTCATCGTCGGGATGGGCGGCCTGTTCCTGGCGATGCTCTTGATCGCGCCGCACCTCGCCCGCAACCTCGCGCTGTTCGGGAACCCGCTCTATCCGGCGTTCGGGCAGCTCATCGGCGGTCACCTCATCGATCCCTGGACCTGGGCGAACACGCTTCATCTCAGCAGCGCGGTTCCATTTTTCGGCCTGCCCTCGGGCTGGTGGACGCAGCCACTCGCGGCTTTTCCCGAAACCGGTCCCGCGATCGCGCTCGTGTTCGTGGCAGCCATCCCGGCCGCCGGTCGGGCTCGGCGGGGTGACCTGGCGCCCGCCCAACTCGTGCTCGCCGCGCTCCTATGGGGAGTGCTCGCGCTTTTTCTCCTCCGCCTGCCCGATGACGGCGATCGTGAGCGCCATCTGTTGCTCCTGGTCGCGTTGGCGGCTCCGTTGCTTGGACTCATCGTCGAGCAGTTGCTGCAGTGGTCGCGGATGGCGGCCCTCAGCCTGGTCGGGCTGGCCGCCCTGCTGGCTTGGTACGTGCTGGTCGATCATGACCTCAAGTTCGAGGCCCCTGCGCTGATGCTGATTCCCCTTTTGGCGATCGTCGCCTGGCGCAGCTGGCGATTACGCGCGCACGACGCGATCCCGATCCCTCGATTGGAACTGGCCATCCTCTTGCTCTGGCCCTTCATGTTGCTGACCGTCAACACCCTCGGTCGCCCGATGGGCATCGGCCCGTTCGGGTCCGCCGGACTGGCGACGTTTCCCGAGGCCCATTTCTTGAGCACCTTGCCCGGCCCGGTGCGCTATCTGACCTTCGAGGATCGTACGGAAATGCTGGGCGGAGAGCCGTTGCCGGGCGACCATCCCTCGCTCGAATCGTTTTATGCCAACCGGTTGGACGGCGCAGCGGCCGTCGCCGCGCTCAAGTCGCTGGGCGTGCGCTATGTCTACTGGTACACGCCGTCACAGGAACATCCACAAGATCCGCCGCTGATGCATGCCTCGACGCTCTTTACGCAGCTCGACGACCCTGCCCTCTTCCGTCGCATCTACGTCAACGACCAGGGCCAGTCGACCGTCACCATCTACGAACTGCGCTAACGAGCGCCTAGCTCGCGATCCGCTGCGGCACCTGCCGGCCGGTGGCATCGGCCGCCCGCTCCTCTTCGTGGTACTCGGCATCCGTGTTGACCAGCCACGGATCGTAATGCGCGCCCATCGCGATGTTCCGCGCGACCAGGATCCCCGTCATCATCGAGTGGTCCTGGTTGTTGTAGTGATGCATCCCATTCCGGCCGACGAGCCACAGGTTCGGCAGGGCCCTTGCCAGCCACTCACGCACGACCGCGACATTTCCGAGGTAGGCGCCGTCGTACACCGGATACGCCTTCGGTTGCCGGTAGACCATGCCCGCCTTGACGTCCTCGGCCCGGCAGATCTTCAAGGCGACCAGCTCGCGCCGTCCCAGGTCCAGCAAGTCGGCGTCCGACCAGCTCCACATGCTGTCGTGATCGAAGCAGAAGTACTCCATGCCGAGACCGGTCAACCCACTGTCGTCGACCATCGAGGCGCTGAAGTTCTTGAAGTTCGCGATCCGCCCCACCTTGACCCCTGGGTCGTGCACGTAGATCCACTGATCCGGAAAGACGTCGGCGCGGTCGACCACCACGTTCACCGTGATGAAGTCGCGGTAGCCGAGCGCGTCGGCGGCCGCGCGCACGATCGAGGGCGCCGCCGGCTGTAACTTGGCGATCAACTCGCGGATCGGCATCGTGCTGATGAACTCCGTCCCCAGCACATCGAGCGTTCCACCGGCGGCATCCCGTACCACCACCGAGAGTACCCGGCCTCCCGCGTGGCGGACGGCGACGACCTCTTCTCCCATCCGCACCGGATGCCCCGCGGCGGCCAGTCGCGCGGCCACCGACTCCCACATCTGTCCGGCGCCCCGTCGCGGGTAACGGAAGGAATCCACGAGCGTCTTCACGATCGCACGCTCGCCGCCACCCCTTAAGGACGCGGGCAGGACGGCATTTCGAATCACTTCGACCAGGTTCAGTCCGCGGATCCGCTGCCCCGCCCAGTCGGCGGACAGCTCGCTGGTCGGGATTCCCCAGACTTTCTCCGTGTAGGTCTTGAAGAAAATCTCGAACAGCCGCCGGCCGAACTGGTTCGACACCCAGTCCTCGAAGGACTGCGGTTCGACCACCGGATGCAGGCGAGCCTGCGCGTAGCTCACCAGGCAGCGCGCGGTTTCGAACGGACCCAGGTTCAAAAACGCGTTCGACGCCCGGATCGGATAGGCGAAGAACTTTCCCCGGTACAGGATCCGCGTCAGCCGCGACACGGGTTGGATCTCCTTGCCAAGGACCTCGGTCCAGAGCGCCTCGATCTCGGGACTCTTGGAGAAAAACCGATGCGGGCCCACGTCGAACCGGCAACCCATGAACTCGAGCGTGCGGGCGATGCCACCCACCTGCCGGGGATCCTTTTCCACCACCGTGACCGGCGTTCCGTGGCGGATCAGCTCGTGAGCAGCCGACAGCCCGGCGGGCCCGGCGCCCATGACCACGACGTGGTTTGTCGAACTGGGCGAAATCGCGTCAGCCATGCCGCACTGGAAGCAACTCCCAGCCGCCGACCCCTCTTGCGCCGATCCGCCCCGATTTGGGCGCTCTACCTTACTATTGCGCTCCGTGAGTCCCGCTTCGAACCCGAAACCCCGCAATCATCCGTTCCTCGAACGGCTCCGGCGCGGTCCCCTCCTCGGGGACGGCGCCATGGGCACCCAGCTCCATGCCCGGGGCGTCAGCTTCGAGCGCTCCTTCGACGAGCTCAATCTCACGGAGCCCAAGATCGTCGAGGAGATTCACCGTGCGTACATTTCCGCCGGGTCGGAGCTGATCGAGACCAACACCTTCGGCGCCAACCGGATCAAGCTCGCCCGCCACGGCCTCGAAAACCGGGTCCGGGACATCAACTTCCGAGCCGTCAAGCTGGCGCGGGAGGCCCGCGAGATCTCCGGCGAGTCGGTGTTCATCGCCGGCTCGGTCGGTCCGATCGGCCAGCAGCTCGAGCCGATCGGGCGGATCACGATTGCGCAGGCGACCGCCGCGTTCGAGGAACAGATCGCCGCGCTGCTCGAGGGCGGGGCGGATCTCCTGGTGCTGGAAACGTTCACCAACCTGCCAGAAATCCTCGCCGCCGTGGCCGCCGCAAAAAAGACCGCCGATCTCCCGATCGTGGCCCAGATGACCTTCGCCGAAGACGGTCTCACCCTCAGCGCGGAGGAACCGAGCCAGGTGGTCCAGGCGCTCGAGCGTGCGGGCGTCGACGTCATCGGCGTCAACTGCGGGGTCGGTCCCCAGGTCGCGCTGCAGGTGCTCGAGGCGATGCGCCAGGAGACCCGGCTGTCGCTGTCGGGCCAGCCCAACGCCGGACTCCCAGCCCGCGTCGAGGGGCGGTTCTTCTACTTCGCCACCCCGGAGTACTTCGCGACGTTCGCCCGCCAGGCGGCCGATCTCGGGGTGGCCTACATTGGGGGCTGCTGCGGCACCACCCCCGCGCACATCGCGGCCATGCGCGCCGCCCTCCAACCATTCGCTGGCGCGCCCCGAATTCGCCAGGCGCCACGCTCGACCGCGATCGCCATCGACCTCAACCCGGCGGAGCAGCTGCCCCCCACGCCGTTCGCCCAACGGCTCGCCGCCCCCAGCTTCGTGGTCAGCGTTGAGATCGATCCGCCCCGCGGTCTCAATCCATCAAAGTGCATCGCCGGCGCTCAGCTCATCAAGGATGCCGGAGCCGACGCGATCAACATCGGCGACAGTCCGATGGCCCGCGTCCGCATGAGCGCCCTCTCGCTGGCCCTGATGATCCAGCAGCAGGTCGGCATCGACACGCTGATCCACTTCACGTCACGCGACAAGAACCTTATGGCGCTGCAGGCGGAACTGATCGGGGCGCACGCCCTCGGCATCCGCAACATCATCGCGCTGACCGGCGATCCTCCACGTATCGGCGACTACCCGTCCGCGACGGGCGTCTGGGATGTCGACTCGATCGGCCTGATCAAGATCTTGCAGCGCCTCAACGAGGGCTACGACTGGCTTGGGACCTCGATCGGCAAGCCCGCCAACTTCACGATCGCGTGCGCTGTCAACCCGTCGGCGGAAGACCTCGATCACGAGATCGAGCGGTTTCGGCAGAAGATCGAGGCCGGCGCGCACCTCGCCATGTCTCAGCCCCTTTACGACCTGGAGACGCTCGAGCGGTTCTTCGAGAAGACCGGGCCGCTGCCGATCCCCTTCCTGCTCGGGGTCCTTCCTCTCCAATCGTCCCGGCATGCCGAGTTCATGCACAACGAGGTTCCTGGCATCGTCGTTCCCCAGCAACTTCGCGAGCGCATGCGCAAGGCCGGCGAGAACGGAATCGCTGAAGGCCTCCAGCAATCGCGCGAGCTGCTACAGGAGACCAGGCACCTGGTGCAGGGTGTCTACCTGATGCCCTCCTTCGGGCGCTACGAAGTCGTCGCCGAGCTGGTGCGCTGGCTGCGCCAGGAGCGCGCCCCCACCCTACCCTCCCCCAGAGGGGGAGAGAAACTCTAGCCTCGCGTCCCTAAGCGCTCCCGGCTAACAAGGTCGTCCAGCGGCCGACGCCCACGCGGTATGCCCGCGTTGGGCGGCAGGCGCAACGCTTCTGGGCTCGCCGGATACCCGATCGAGAGCACCGTCCGCAGATAGCGGTTCGCTGGGATGCCAAGCAACTCGCGGGCGCGTTGCTGATGCTCCGGGTAGATCGAGCCGATGCAGGAGCCGACGCCATGGGCCCAGGCGCCCAGCATCAGGTTTTGCATGAGCCGTCCCTCGTCCATGCCGCTCCAGGCATCGTCACCCCGCATCACGAGAGCGAGCGCCAGCTTCGCGCCGGCGAGGTGCCAGGCAAACTGGCCGCATTTCGAGAGCGCCACCAGTGTGTCGCGGTTCGTCACCACCACCAGGTCCCATGGCTGGCTGTTCTTGGCCGATCCCGCCCACCGGCCAGTGTCGAGGATGTCGCGCAAAACGTCATCGGGGATTTCGCGGTCCGAAAACTGCCGCACCGAGCGCAGCGACTTGATCAGCTTCGTCTCCGCCATACACCCAGTCTATCGAGGGCGCTCTAGGTCGGAATCGAATCCAGGACCTGCTGCGTGTGACTCATCCCTAGCCTCGTCGCGCCGGCCTCCAACATGGCCACCGCATCCTCGTAATAGAGGATCCCGCCGCTCGCCTTGATGCCGAAGTTCGGCCCGACCGCCGCCCGGATCAAGGCGACGTCATGCAGCGTCGCCCCGTGACCCAGGTAGCCGGTCGAGGTCTTGACGAAGGCCGCTCCCGCTTCGACCGTCAGCGCGCAGCCGGTCCGCTTCTCGTCATCGGTCAGGCGGGCGCATTCGAGAATCACCTTGACGGGATGCCCGGCCGCCGCGAGCACCACGCTGGCGATGTCGGCCCTCACGGGATCCCGCTGGCCGTCCTTGAGCCGCCCAATGTCCAGCACCATGTCGATCTCGGTTGCTCCGTCGGCGATCGCCAGCGCGGCTTCGCGCGCCTTCGCATCGACGTGAGTTGCGCCAAAAGGGAACCCGACCACTGCGGCGATCCCGACGCCGCTTCCCCGCAGCACCTCGCTGGCAACCGCCACCCGGTTCGAATTCAAGCAGGCGGTGGCGCAGCGGTTGCGTCGGGCGATCTCACAGGCCATCAGGACATCGTGCTGGGTCGCAGCCGGATCGAGCAGGGTGTGATCGATCAGCGCCGCCAGCTCCCACCGCGACCACGACCGGCTCATCGGTGCAGCGTATCCCTAGCTGGCGGTCGCCTCGCGGCGCTCCTCGCGCCGGTGCTCCGCCTCGATGAATGCCTCGAACACCGCCAGCAGGATCAGGTCGACCGCCAGGTCCGCAACAGCGCCGAGCTGCTGGTAATAGAAGGTGAACAGGTCCGTCAGGAAGATCGAGGCAAGAATCGAGCGCTTGAACCAGCGCAGCGCGTGGATTGGTGACCGCAGGACCAGGTACACGAGTCCGGTGAGGGTGAGGCCCCCCGAAACGGCGGAGGCCAGCAGCAGGGGCAGGTCCACGCTCTCCCCGGGCCCGGTCGTCGCCGGCGAATACACCAGCGCCAGGCTCGCCACGATGGCCCCCAGCAGCCTCACTAGCAGGACCGTGATGGCAAGGCGTTCCGCCCAGCGGGAGCGCAGGCCACTCTCGATACGCTTTTGGATCCGTCGCAGCCGCACCCCAAAAGCACTCCGTCGCGGAAGGTCGGGCCGCCGCGCCGCCACCACCTCCTCGACGTTGCCCAGGAGGCTTGTTCCGGCGGCGCCGCTCCGGCGCAGCCATCGAATCAGGTGGTACTTCTCCCTCGGATCCAGGTCGTGCAGCGCCGCGTCCTGCAACAGCATTAGAGCGTTGGCGAGGTAGGTCTCTTCGTCCCAGACCCGGTGTCGCTCCAGCGAGCGCCACCACAGAAACAACAGCACGAAGACCACATAGATCAGCGCGATCGTGGGCCGGTAGAAGTAATTGTTGTCACTTGTGATGAATTTGCCCAGCTCGTCGATGAACAATCCAAATCCCAGGCCGGCAAGGACCGCCGCGGCCCGCCGGACGCGCTGGCCGAGGTAGCCGAGCAGGAGCAGGACCGCCGCCAGCATCAGGGTGCCGCCCCAGAGCATGTGCGCGATGTGCAGGCCGCCCCCGCCGAGGCGCGGGTACCCCGTCGCGCCCAGGAAGAAACGCACCGCGAGGACGGCGGTCACCGCCGAGACGAGGAACGCCTCGAGTAACGGGCCGGCATCGAGATTGCGGATGAAGAACGGGCGCGAGGGGTGCTTTTCCATTCGGATCGAGATGGGCACCTTAGCGTTTATCCGGCCCCGACGTCAACGCGCCTACTACATATTTGTGTAGCTTAGCCCGCTAAAGATCGGCTGCCCCAACCCCCTTCTTGACACGACTGGTGAACCGCGATAGACATGAGTTCACAAGATCGGGGGCAGGAGGTGGTCGTCGGCCGAAATTCTCGGCGTCCGTCCAATCGAGTTCTGACAACGCCGCTCAGTCACTAACGCCACCTCAAGGAGGGGTTATGGCAACCACCACGACATCCGTCAGCGCACCGGCCAAGCCGGGAGAGCTCCTCTCCGAGCGGATCGCGCCCGGCATGCTGCCCAAAGTTCTCGGCCGGTTCGACATGATCGCGATCTTCGTCGCGATCGTTCTGTTCGCCGTCCAGGGCTCGGTCGTCCAGCCCGCCGGCGCCTCGGCCTTCGTCTACTGGATCCTCGGCTTCCTCACCTTCCTCATCCCCGGCGCGATCGTCACCGGCCAGCTCGGCCTCATGTTCCCCGGTGAGGGTTCGATCTACGTCTGGACGAACAAGGCGCTCGGCTCCTTCTGGGGTTTCTTCGCGGGCTTCTGCGCCTGGTGGCCCGGCACACTGGTCATGGTCGCCACCGCCGTCCTGGTGGTCAATCTGCTCCAGTTCTTCATGAGCTTGCCGCCCTTCAACGTCCAGAATCCGCTGAGTCAGCTCTGGCAGCAGGGGATCATCATCCTGGCGGTCATCTGGTTCTCTTCCGGCCTCTCGATCCTCCGCTTCCGCCTGACGCAGAACCTCGTCAATGGCGTCTTCGTCATCTACGGCGCCGCCATTCTCACCGTCGGCCTCGCCGGCCTCGCCTGGCTGCTGGGCGGCCATCCAGCGGCGAACGACTTCTCGCGTAATGCGTTCGGCCTCAACTCGGGAAACGCGACATTCTATGGCCTCGTGATCCTTGCCCTGCTCGGCATCGAGGTTCCCCTGAACATGGGCGTGGAGATCCGTGACCGTAAGGCGATCACCAGCTATTTGGTATGGGGTTCGATCGTCGTCATGGTCGGGTACCTGGCGCTCACCTTCGGCGCCATGGTGGTCGTTCCGGTGAAGGGCGTCAACTCGACGACGGCCATCCTGTCCGCCGTGCAGACCGCGTTGGGCGCCGGTGTCGCCGGGGTCGTCACTCTGGTGATGGTCGCGTTTTTCATCTTCAATACCACGGTCTACAACTACTCGTTCGCACGCTTGCTGTTCGTCAGCGGGCTCGACCGGCGGCTCCCCGCCTTCATCGGCCGCGTCAACCGGAACAAGGTGCCGCAAAACGCTGTCCTCGTTCAGGCCGTGATCACGACCATCATCACGGCGATCGCCTACTTTCTCTTCAGCGGTAACGCCAACCTCTCGGTCGGTATATACATCGCCCTTCAGGCAGCCGTCACCGTGATCTGGTGCCTGTCGATGGTGTTCCTCTTCACCGACGTCCTGGTCATCCGCTCGAAATATCCGGAGGAGTTCAAGCGCGAACAACTCGTGCCGGTCGGCGTCTTCTGGGCCGCGTCGATTGCAGGGGCCATCGCCAGCGCGGTCGGTGTCGTGGTAACTCTCACCGGTGGTTGGATCTTCACCGGCCAGCTGCAGGGCTCATGGAACCCGGCGGTCATCGACAATGGTCCCTGGATCCTGATCGTCGGCGGTGTCGGCATTGCGTCGCTCGCGGTTGCCGTCATCGTCTACCTCCTCGGTCTCAACACCGCCCGTCGCGCCGTGGCGAGCGCGAGCGCGGGCGCGGGCGCAGGGAGTTAATCGAGCGACGCATGGCGACCACCTTGACCGACACGACAACGACCGTCGACCTCGACGCAAAACGCCGTGAGATCGTGGCACAGGCGGAGGCAGCGGGCCTCCGCCTCGTGCGCTTCCTTTACTGCGACAACGACGGCATCATCCGTGGGAAGAGCGCGGGTATCACCAACCTGGCCGAGCGGCTCGAAACCGGCATTGGCCTGACGGTCGCGATGCAGGCCTTCACCATGCTCGATCACCTCGCCAGTGTCGATGGCATGGGTCCGGTCGGCGAGATTCGGCTGGTGCCCGACCCGACCACCTTCGCCGTCGCCCCCTACGCGCCGCACACCGGCACCGTCCTGGTCGACATGCAAACGCTGGACGGCCAGCCTTACGCCGCCGACGGCCGCACCTTCCTCAAGCGGATGATCGCCCGCGCGGCCAACGAACACGACCTATCGATCGTCGCCGCCTTCGAACCCGAGTGGTCGCTAGCGGTCAAAAACGGCGAACAATTCTCCCCCATCGATGACAGCGGCTGCTTCACCTCGACCGGTATGAACATGGCGGCGCCCGTGATTGATGAAATCGTCGCGGCGCTCGAATCGCAAGGGCTCACCGTCGAGCAGTACTACGCCGAGCTCGGCTGGGGCCAGCAGGAGCTCTCGATCCGGCACGCCCCCGCCCTGCAAGCCGCCGACCACCACATCATCTATCGCGAGACGGTGCGCGGCGTCGCGCTGAAGCATGGCCGCTATGCCTCCTTCGCGCCCAAGCCGTGGGGTGACCAGGCGGGCAACGGCTGCCACCTCCACTTCTCGGGCTGGAATCAGGACCAGAGCGTGAACCGCTTCTACGACGCTACTGGCCAGTACAACCTCTCGACCCTGGCGCGCCAGTTCATGGCCGGCATCCTCGACCATCTACCGGCGCTGGTGGCGCTCACCTGCGCCTCAGTCAACTCCTATCGACGACTGCAGCCGCAGATGTGGGCCTCGGCGTTTCGCGCCTGGGGCCCGGACAATCGCGAGGGCGCGCTCCGCGTCGCATCACCCTTCAAAGGCCACGAGGCCGAGTCGACCAACGTCGAGCTCAAGTCCTCCGACTCGAGCGCAAATCCGTATATCTCGCTCGGCGGTGTGATCGCCGCCGGACTGGACGGCATCGAGCGACAGCTCACGCTGCCACCGCCGGTGACCGTCGACCCCTACAACCTCAGCGACAAGGAACGCCAGGCGATCGGCGCCGACCGGCTGCCGCAGAGCCTCAAGGAGGCGATCACCAATCTGAAACGCGACACCACGCTCACCGACGCGCTCGGCGAGCGCCTCGCCACTTCCTACATCGCGGTCAAAGAGCTCGACATCGAGGCCTTCGCCGCAGAGGACGACGGCTTCGAGTTCCGCCAGCACATCTACAAATACTGAGCCTTACTCGCCAGACGGCGGACGCGTCAGTAACAAGTGCGTATCGACCTGGCGGAACCCCATGCGCCGATAGACAGGCTCTCCCATAACACTGGCCTGCAGCCACGCCAGCTCGGCGTGCGCCGCGAACCCATCCTCCGCCGCGCGTGCCGTGACGGCGGCGCCGTAGCCCCGCCCTCGCAGAGCGGGTGGTGTCGCAACGTTGAAAATGCCCACACCTCCGTCACCTTGCCAGCTGACCGCGGTCGAGACCGGTTCGCCGTCGACCGATGCGAGGTAGATGGACGCGCTCGGCATGTCGGTGATGGCCGGCTGGTATATAGGCTGGAAAAGCGCCGGAGGCGCGTCGAAGCCGGCGGCCATCAACGCGAGGGCGCGCTCGAGGTCGGCACGTTCGCGGACCTTGACGATTTCCAAGCCGGCGGTGCCGCGATCGCGCAGCTCATCCGCCGCCATGACCATCGCCGGAATGCGCTCCGCTTGGGTGAGCCCGAGCCGCCGCGCCTCGGCTTCGAGCGCGGGGGCCACCGTCGCCCGAAGCAGAACACCGAACGGTAAGCCGAGCTTCTCGACCTCGGCCATGGCGCAGGCCAGGCCGGAGACGGCGTCGTCAGGGCGCTGCTCGACGGCGATGATCGCGTTGAACGCTGGAATGGGCACCGCGGGGTATACGAACAGGTGACCTCCCAACCGGTCCTCTACCCACGCACCATCAAGCGCTGCGTACAGGACCTTGAAGGAATTGACCATCCGCGTGGCCAACCAGTCGGCTTCGTTCTTCGCTACGACCGTCGCGTCATTCATCGCCGTCTTCTAGACCATGCCTGCCGTCGGGAAAGTATCGGGTAGCTCGCCAGACGTACCTGCAGTTCTTGTCGGCATTGAGACGGTTCAGGCGTTCGACCTCAGCCTCCGCCTGTTGGAGAGTTGGAACAACCTCTTTGATGGCGACCGCCAGCTCTGGGTCCGCACTGTCTGATTCCAGCCGGAGCACCGCGTATACCGGGATTTTTCGAACGCGGTTATCGCTGAACTCGCTCGGGATAGAAAAAGACTCCCACCGATATCGGTCGTCCATGCCGATTGACGTTTCGAAATGCGCCCAGGTGTCTGGCTGCGGTGGGACGCCACCCCAATCCGGTCCCGGAACGACCAGCGCGGGCCACACCTTGCCTTCGTGCTCAGGCCACCAGTAGACGGCTTCCGCGACGCGGACAAATGCGGTGTGGTCATGGCGCTCGACGCGAACGAGCTCGGCGATGCCCTCGACCCAACCCTCGAAGAAGTACTGCCGCCGTTCGACAACGAACCGACTGCGTCCCCCGATTCCCATGCGATGGAGCATAGGCTGTCGGGCCACACGAAGAAGCTGGAGAGCCTACGCCTCCAGCTTCTTCGCGATTCGGGCCTGGTCTAGTACAGCGCTCGACCGTGATAGTTCGTCCCTTTCTGAGCCGGCA
>DATBYO010000133.1:0-15562 GCA_036513655.1 Candidatus Dormiibacterota bacterium
GTTGGCTCCTGCGCTCCTCGCTCACGCACGACGGTGCGCTCGCTCCGGTGCTTGTCGCCGCCTCGGGGTCGTCTCGCCCCGCATCCCAATCTGCTACGCCCGCCCGGTAGATCCCGACGTGGTTCCGAGCTTCACCATCCCGAGGTACTCGAAGATGAACTTGAGCGCGGCCAGGCTGGTGACGTACCCGACGTCGAGCGGCGGCGCCACTTCATCGACGTCGAGCCCGGCGAGCCGCACGCCGCGAAGCTGGTGAAGGAAGTCGAGCAGCTCGCGCGAGGTGAGCCCGCCCGCCGAGGGGACCCCGGTCCCGGGCGCGATCGACGGATCGAGCGAGTCGATGTCCAGCGAGATATGGAGCCCGTCGCTCCCGATTCGTGAGCCGATTTCGTCCGCCAGCTGGGTGCCGGTCCAGCGATGCGCGGTGGCGGCCGTGACCAGCGTGACCCCCATCTTTCGAATGAACTCGACCTCTTCCCAATCGTAGTCCCGGCATCCCAGCAGCGTCACCTTCCTGGGGTCGATTTGGCCCAACTCGAGACCTCGGCGCAAGGCGCAGCCATTCGACCATCGGCTGTGGCGCGACGAATCATTCAGGTCGGGATGCGCGTCGATGTAGAGGATGCTCAGCCGTCCGTTGAGCCGGCGCTGCTGCGCGATCAGGGTGGGGCTGACGGTGGTGTGGTCGCCCCCCAGCACGATCGGCAGGGTGCCCATCGGGGTCTTTTCGATTTCCGCCGCAACGGCGTCGACATTTGCGCCCATGTCGCCGTCGACCAGCACCAGGTCGCCATCGTCCTGGACGGTGACGGTGTCGAACAATTCGGCGTGCTCACTGACCGGTGCGAAGATCGCGGAGAGCTTTCGCAATTCGGCCGGCGCCTTCGCGGCACCCGGACGGTAGAACGAACCCCGCTCCATCGGCACACCCAGGATGCGAACGTCAGGCCGGCGCCCCGCGGCTGGTGGCTTGAGACCGCCCCAGGGTTGAAGCCCGGTGGTATTGAAGTCGTGTTCGCTCACGGCTTAAGAAACGCGGAAATCGCCTCGACCTGCGCGGCAATCAATGTCGGGGTCCACCCGTGCCCGGCGGATTCGATCACCCGGATCTGGGATTGCGGCATCAGCTCCTTCAGGTTGCGGATGGCGTCGACGTCGACGGTTCGATCGTCGGCTGCCACCACGACCAGGGCCGGTTTGCGCCAGCCGCTGAGGAACTCGCGATAGTCGCGGGTGATCCCATCACGTAGCCACTGCCGGGCCGCCCTCCCATCCGCTCGCTGCTGGTTCTCGAAATTCAGCTGCGCATCGTAGGGATCAACCCCCGGACCTTCAACCAGAAAGCGCTTGTAGAGATCTGACACGACGCGGTTGCGGCGCAGGCGGTCGACCGACCAGAAGATCGGGCGGCTGGTGAACGCACGCACCTGGCGTTTGAAGGCCACTCGTAGGGTCTGCGGCGAATAGATCGGCGTATGCAAGATCAGGCGGGCGATCCGTTCCCGGGCGCGCGACGCGTATTCGAGCGCGACCGTCGCGCCCAGGCAGATGCCGCCGACGTCGTGCTCGCCAAGTCCCAGCCGATCGGCGAACGCCTGAAGGAATTCCGCGTGGCTGGCCACGGTGAAGGGCGGTTCGCCGGCGGGCGTCTCGCCGCATCCCGGCAGGTCCGGAATGAGGACGCGCCGGTAGCCGCTGAACGCCGGGCTCCAGCTGTGGAAGTTCTCCAGCGAACCGATGAAGCCGTGACACAGGAGCAGCGGGTGGCCCGATCCCTGGTCGAGGTACCGGACCCTCCGCTGCCCGACGTCGATGAACTGGATGTGCTGGGTACTGACCGCGGTTGTTATTCCCCCGTATCGATCTGCGCCCGTTGCAGCCGGCCGCTGTAATCGACGTAGATCGTCTTCCACTCCGTGAATTCGTCGAGCGCCACCGTGCCGGCTTCGCGATGGCCGTTGCCGGTATTCTTCACGCCACCGAACGGAAGCTGGATTTCCGCACCGATGGTCGGCGCGTTGACGTAGACGATGCCCGACTGCATCTCCTCCATCGCGTGGAAGGCCTTACGTAGATCGTTGGTGTAGATCGACATCGACAAGCCGTACTGGGTGGAGTTGGCCACCTCGAGCGCTTCCTCGAGGTTGCTCACCGGCAGCACCAGCGTGGAGGGCCCGAAGATCTCCTCCTGGGCCATGCGCATCTCCTTCTGGCCGTCGGCAAAAATCGTCGGCCGGTAGAACCAGCCCTCGGTACCCGCGAAGTCGCCACCGTGGACCAGGCGCGCGTGCTCCTTCTTGCCGATCTCGGTATACTCGTGGACTTTCTTGAGGGCGGCTTCGTTGATCACCGGGCCCATGTCGGTATCAGGCTGCAGCCCGTCACCGACCTTCATCTTCGCGGCCCGCTCCTGGAGCAGGTCGATGAAGTCCTTGGCGACCTTCTTGTCGACGATCAGGCGCGACGCGGCGGTGCAGCGCTGGCCGGACGTCCCGAAGGCCGCCCAGAGGGCGCCGTCGACGGCTAACGGCAGGTCGGCATCATCGAGGACGACGATCGCATTCTTGCCGCCGAGCTCGAGACCCAGCCGCTTCAGGTTACGGCCGGCGATTTCCGCGATGTGCCGGCCGGCGTCGGTCGAACCGGTAAACGAGATGCCCTGGACCCGCGGGTCCTTCACGAGCACGTCGCCCACGTCCTTACCACTGCCGGTCACGAGATTCAGCACCCCACCGGGCAATCCGGCTTCCTCGAGGATCTCGACCAGCTTGGTCGCGATGATGGGCGTGTCGGATGCCGGTTTGAACACGACCGCGTTGCCGGCCATCAGCGCCGGAAAGATCTTCCAGGAGGGGATCGCCATCGGGAAGTTCCACGGGGTGATGCAGGCGACCACGCCCAGGGGGACGCGCACCGTCATGCACCACTTGTTCTTCAGCTCCGACGGCACCGTCTCCCCGTGCGGATGGCGGCCCAGCCCGGCGGCGTACTTGCCCATGTCGATCGCTTCCTGCACGTCGCCACGCGCCTCTTTGAGGACCTTGCCCATCTCCTGCGTCATGAGGCGGGCCAGCTCCTCCTTGCGCGCCTCGAGCATCAGGGCGGCCTTCAGGACGATCTCGCCCCGCGCCGGTGCCGGCGTGTGTCGCCAGCCGGAGAAGGCTTTCACCGCTGCCTCGAGCGCGGCGTTCACGTCGTCCGCGTTCGATGCCTGCAGCACTCCGAGCACCTGGTCCTTGTGCGCCGGGTTGTTCGACGTAAAGGTGCGCCCGCTCTTGGACTCGACCCAGCGACCACCGATGTAGTTCTTGTATGTCTTGGCGTCGGTCTTTTGACCCCGTTCGCTTGTCATCGTCTGACTCATGCTGCCACCTCCTGAAACGCGCCGTTCAAAATCTCCCATCCCTCGTCGAGCTCGGCTTGCGAAATGTTGAGCGGCGGCACCAGCCGCAACACGTTGTCATGCGCGCCGCAGCTCAGCACCACCATTCCGGAATCGAGGCACACCTTCCGGATCTGCTTCTGCAGGTCCTTATCGGGGTCGCCGTTTTTCTTGACCAGCTCGACGCCGACCATCAGGCCGAGGCCACGCACCTCGCCGATCGCCGGCGTGCGCCGCTGCAGCTCCAGCAACCGGCTGACCAGCTGCGCACCCTTGTCGACCGCGTTCGCCAGGATGTTCTCCCGCTTGAAGACATCCAGGGTGGCGAGACCGGCGGCGCAGGAGACCGGATTGCCGCCGAACGTCGAACCGTGCGCGGCCGGCTCCCACTGGTCCATCAACTTCGAGGTGGCGACCACGGCGCTGAGCGGTAATCCCGAGGCGATCGACTTCGCGAGCGTCATGATGTCGGGGACGACACCGGTCTGCTCGCAGGCAAACATCTTGCCGGTGCGGCCGTAACCCGACTGGACTTCATCCGCGATCAGCAGGATGCCGTGCTCGTCGCAGAGCTTGCGGAGGCGCGGCATGAACCCAGCGGGCGGAACCACATAGCCGCCTTCGCCGAGCACCGGCTCGACGATGAAGGCCGCCACGTTCTTCGGCGGGACCCGCGTGTCCAGCATCTCATCGATGAAATTGAAGACATAATCGAGCGTCGCCGCATCGCCCGGGCCGGTCGGGTTGCGATACGGATAGGGATAGGGCACGTGGTAGACCGCCGGCAGCAACGGCTCGTAGCGCTCCCGGTAGTAGCCCTTCGATGCGGTCAGGGACAGCGCCCCGTAGGTGCGTCCGTGAAACGCGCCCTGGAAGGCGATCAGGGCGGGCCGGCCGGTCGTGTACCGGGCCAGCTTGATGGCTCCCTCAACCGCCTCGGCGCCGCTGTTCGCGAAGAAGACTTTGTCCAGCTTGCCCGGCGCGAGCGCCGCGATCCGCTCCGCCAGCTCGATGGCAGGCTGATGGTGGGCGACCACCGAGATGTGCACCAGCTTGTCGAGCTGGTCGTGCGCGGCCCTCACCACATCGGGATGGCCGTGTCCCAGGTTCGTGACCGCGATGCCCGAAGCGAAGTCGAGGAAGCGCCGTCCATCGACCGTATAGAGGTAGGAGCCCTGGGCGTGATCGATGACGAGCGGGGTGTACCGGTAGAGGACCTGGGAGAGGTGGGCGCGCTCGCGCGCCAGCCACTCCTCCTGGCTATCGCTGTCGGGGATTTCCTTGACGAGTCTCATGTTGCCTCCTTGTACGAGCATCCGGGTCGGGCGCGTGGCCGTCTCCGGCTGCTGGCGGAGGCTGTCCGTCGGTCGAGGCCCACCAGGTGCAACTGATACCCGCGTGATTCATGGTCGTGCCGTCTTCAACGGCGCACTTATGGTAGTCCCTGCGACCGCGGCCCCTCCGCCATCAACCCCCTCCCCCCTTGCGGGGGAGGGTCGGGGTGGGGGGTTCCCGTCAGCGCGAAGCGGCCGGATTGAGGTTCGCGGCCCGGCGCGGCGCCCGCTGGGCGGCCAGGAAGCCGCCGAACATCACCAGGACGCCGACCGCCTGGCCGACGTAGAACAGCTCGTAGACGTGAAACAGGCGGGTCAGCGAAGAGGCGGTCGCCACGATCAACGCGCCGGCCGCGATCAGGATGTTGGCAAGCAGACGAGACGGGGCGCCGTGCCGGCGCCAGGTCCCGTAGGCGGACCACGCCGCGCCGCCAACCAGGATCAGCGTCCCAAGGATGTTCAACAACGCGGCCATCAGGATCGCCACCACGTTGAAGGTTGAGTGCTCGAGGCGGATGGTATCGACGGAAGGCACCTCGCGGGTCTGGAGCAGGCCCGTCTGGAGGCTCGCGCCAAGCGTGGCCGCCAGGCCGACGCCACCCAGGACGACCAAAACCAGTAAGGCGGTGCGCCCGTAGCGCGGCGCGAGCAGGTAGATCGTGCCGAGCGCCAGCACGCCCACGAGCATGATGGCGCCGAAGTAGTAGTAAATCCGGTAGGTGAACGGACTCCACCCGGCTGCCGCGCCAATCACCTCCATGAGCGCCGCCAGCGCGTACATCGCGAGCGCCACCGACCAGGCCAGCAAATACGGCCGCGGTTTGGCACGGTACTGCGCGAACAGGGTCAAGGCAAAGGCGGCACTGATCAGGGTCGCCGCCAGGGCGTAGAACACCATCGCTTCGCCCAGTTTAGGAAATCGCGATATTTCCCTCCCCCTCTGGGGGAGGGCAGGGTGGGGGCCGTGTTATCCACAACCTCAAGCTTGACTCGGCCGCCCTATTCAAGTTAAATAGCCGCAGCCACGTTCCAGCACAGAGGTCTAGCCACCGTTTGAGCAGAGTCATCGCAGTTGCCAACCAAAAAGGCGGGGTTGGCAAAACGACCACCGCGGTGAACCTGGGATGCGCGCTCGCTGAACTCGGGAAGCGCGTCCTCCTCATCGACCTCGATCCCCAGGGTCATCTGACGATCAACATGGGGTTCAAGCAGCCGGACCAGATCGAGCTCACCCTCTACCACCTGCTCCTCGATCCCCAGGTCACCCTCGGCCACGTGGTCAAGCACAGCAACCTTGGCGTCGATTTCATTCCGTCGAACATCGAACTCTCCGGCGCCGAGATCCAGCTCGTCTCCGAGATGGGCCGCGAGACGTTTCTCAAGGAGAAGCTCGCCCCCGGACAGGACGAGTACGACTTCATGGTCATCGATTGCCCACCCTCCCTTGGCCTCCTCTGCGTCAACGCCCTGGTGGCCTCCAATGAGGTCATCATCCCCCTGCAGTGCGAGTACTTCGGGATGAAGGGCATGCAGCTGTTGCACAACACGATCGAGCGGGTGCGCGCCAAGCTCAACCCGTCGCTTCGAATCAGCGGCATCCTGGCCACCATCCACAAATCCCGGACACTCCACTCGCAGGAAGTGCTCGAGCTGGTCCGCGAGCGTTACGGCGACGTCGTCTTTGACGTCGTGATCAAGGACAGCATCCGGTTTGCGGAGACGCCGCTGGCCGGCATGTCGATCCTCCAGTATGCGGGCAGCTCCGAAGGCGCCAACGCATACCGCGCCCTGGCCAAGGCGGTCATCAAGCGCGCGCCGGCCGCTCCGGTGGAGACCAAGCAGCCCGTTGCCTCTCGTGTTTAAGCGGGTTTCGCTGGAGGGATCCGCCGAGCTCTTTCGGGAGACCTCGAGCACACCGGAGGTCCTGGCCGAGACCGACCCCGAGCCAACCCACGCGCCCATCCATCACCTACCGATTCACCGCGAGATCCATGGCGAGAGCATCACCTACTTCGAGTACCGGCTGACCGAGCCCCAGGTGCAATCGCTGATCGACGCGGTCCAGAAGATCAAATATCCCCATAACCTGAAGAACACGGCGAAGCTCAGCATGGAGGAATTCGAGCGCCTCGAGGCGCTTCGCCAGGTTCTCATCGAAGGCCTCCGCTAACCGGCTCTAGAACCGATCGCGCCCGCTGACGTGACCTTGAACGACACCGGCCGCGTTCAGCACGGAGTGGAGCACCAACGCGGCTGCCGGCCAGCGGCGGCGCTGCGCCGAGAGCCCCATCCAGAACGCAAACAGACCAGCCCCGCGGCGCCAGCGACCATCGATCAGAACATGCTTTGAGGCGAACAGCGTCGCCGTGACGGCGGGACCCAGGGCCGGTTCGACGATCGCGCCCCAGGTGAGCTCTTCGGTGATGGCGACGACGTCGATGGCAACGAGTTCGAGGGCGAAGCCCTCCGCCGGGGACGCGGATGGACGGTCGCCGAGCACGCGGCGCCCGAGCGGGTACCCGATCGTCGCCAGCGTTATCCCGGGCACGGAAAACTTGCCCGTCCTGGGCCGGAGTCGAGCGCCCGAAAGCCACGCGAGACCGCCAAGCGCACCGTAGGCAAGCAACCACGCCTGCGACCGGCTGCGCAGCGCCCGTCGCGCCAGCCACTCGGCGCTGGTGATGAGCCCGGCCCAACCGATCGCGTAGCCCAGGGCCTGCTGGCGACGAGTCACTCGCCGGGTGGGCGGCGCGGCGGCTCGGTGTTGGCCGAAGGGACGAATGCGCCCAGCCGTCGCATCATCGACTCGACGCCGTTGCCCCAGAGCGGGCCGCCACCGACGTATTGATAGGTCGCCAGCCAGCCGCCTTTCGTCTTGCCGCCCGAGGCGGCCCAGCGCCAGAAGTCGCGATGGACCGGCAAATGGGCGAAACGGTAGGCCGCATTTTCATCCGCCCACCACGACGTGATGCCGAGTGTCAGCGGAAACGCAAACCAGATCCGGTGCGCGATATAGCCGCGAGCGCTGGTCATCTCGTTGCGGAGTCTGGGCCATCGCCGAACCACCCACCAGAGCGAGCGCGGACCCTGGAACTGGTTGGCGCCATCGATCATGACGAATCCTTCGGGTTTAGCCACGCAGACGCCACCATAACGCTGCCAGTCCGCCGACCCGCCGGAGGCGCTCACCAGCCCGTTGGGGCGCCGGGCGAACCAGGTCGTACAGGTCCACCCGCATCCGCCGTCGCACGCGCCGCCCCGTCAGCAGGCGCAGGGCGTAGGGAACGATCAAAGCGGAGAGAAGGTTGGAGGTCATGGCGAGCTGTGGAAAGGCTCGGTCCGGATCAGCCTTGCGCGCCAGGAGCTCGGCGAAGATCTCCCGGGGTACGACCAGCGGCGGGACCAGCGCGCGTAATACCTGGTCTGGACGATCCACATTGGTGACGCGGCCGCCGAGGGGTCGTCGCTCGCCGCGATAATCGAACAGCTCCAACCACTGCGTCGGCCCGATGTCATACGCGGTCAGCACCAGCAGCCGCTGATCGCAGGCGGCCTGGTGGAGCGCGAGCTTCGCCTCAACGCCCGCGCGGGTGGTCACGTCCACCGCGTCGATGACGAAGTCGTCAGGCTCGAGGATGGGGCCGATGGTTTGCGGTTCCACGCCGCGCTCGTGAACCTCGACCGCGACAAAGGGATTGACGGCCATGATACGCGCCCTGGCGGCATCGGCCTTGTTCCGACCGACGTCGGCGAGTGTTGCATCCTGCCGGTTGAGATTGCTCACGTCATACTGTCCCGGATCGAGGAGCACGAATCGCTCGGCGCCGGAGCGGACCAGCGGCATCACACAGGCCCCGCCCGTCGAGCCACAGCCCGCGATCACGAACCGGGCGGCGCGCAGCCTGGTCTGCTCGAGGTCGGAAATGAGCCCACGATTGCGCGACGTCAGCTCGGCGTAGAACGGCTCGTGCGCCTGCGCGATCATGGCGAGAACGCCGCCAGTGCTGGCGCGCCATAGAGCGTTGAGGTCGAGGTCTCGAAGAGCCGCTGCCGTTGCCGCCAGAAATCTTCGAAGTGGTCGCGGCTGGTGGCGAGCAGACGTAGCGGCGTCGCCGCCTCGATGGTGGCCAGTGAGCCCATCATCTCTTCGTGCGGGACGAAGGCGACCTCGGGACCGAGGCCGGCAAGGTGCGACAGTCCGGCCGCCGAATAGGTCAGCGCCTGCGCGTAGCCCTCGATGATCCAGCTGATCCGGTCGCGTGGGAGCTGCTCACCGGGTCCCAGGACGACCGCCTCCCACGGAATACGTCCGCGCTGCGCGGCGTTCCACAGGGCAGTCGACGCGGCCTTCGACGAGGGACTGGTGAGCGACTCGGTTGGATAGGGGCTGTCCTCGGTGAGCGCCAGCGGCAATTTCAGGCTCGATTCCTTGACGCTGATGAACTGCCGGAGCGCCAGCAGGCGCAAGGAGGCCTCGGGATCCTCGCATGACAGCGCCAGGTTGATGTCCGCCCAACGCACGTACGTCGCGTAGTCGACGTCCGCGACCGATCCGATGAAGGGGGCGGTGTCGTGATCCCGGTAGCGGGGAGCGAGCAAGCTCCCGGCCGGGAGCGACACGCGGTGGGCGGGGAAGGTCGCGACCGGCACAAAGAAAAACCGGACGTTGCGCAGCGCCACCTCCGGGTCGAGGTCGCCGGTGACGAGGCGCATGCCCTGGTACTTGGGATGGCGCGCCAGCCGCGCCACCGCGAGCGCGATCTCCAACGGCGCGCGCATCGCCACGGCGTCCGCGCTCCGACGCTGGTCCTTCACGAATCGGGCAAGCTCCCAGCAGCTCGACGCCGGAATCTCGTCGACCCCCGCGATGCGGCCCTGCCACCGCCGCCCATGAACCTCCTCGCTGGGAAAGAGCGGCCGGTCGCGGTCACGATACGTCCATTCGGCGTCGGGCGTGAGGCCCGCCGGTTGCTTGAGCGTCAGGTAGCAGAGAATTTGCCCCTGGTCGTCGAGGGCCAGGGCATGAAGGTCGCGGTCGTGAACCTGCTCGCGAGGCTCGCCGGTCATCCCGCGCTGGCCGACGGCGGCCGCGTCATAGAAGCCCGTCAGCAGATACTGTCCGAGCCGCCATGCGAGGAGGGCGTTGAGCGCCGCTTCGGGAATCGCGGCGGTGGGGAGTACGACCAGCCGAACGCCGTGGCGGGCCGGGCGGCTGAGCAACACGTGAGGCGCGCCGAGGAGCGACCCAAAGTCAAACGCGCCCGCCGCAAAGGCGCGGGCAGCCAGATCCTCGCGAGTGGCGCTTGGCATGGCCGTCCAGACCATAACGTCGCCCGAGTCGAGATGGTGTCGGGTACCTCACTCCCCTCGCACTCTGGGGGAGGGCAGGGTGGGGGCTGTTACTCGACCGCCTGGGGGAGCCTTTCGTCTTCCGCGCGCTGTGAGGTGGCTACGTCCCAGCGGCGGGCCACCTGCTGCGCTCGGTACAGCGTGGCGTAGAGACCGGGGGCGTCGACCAGCTCATCGTGCCGGCCCCGCTGGACCACCCGACCCTTGTCGAGGACGACGATCTCGCCCGCCTGCCGGATGGTCGACAGCCGGTGCGCGATGACGAGCACCGTCCGCTCCGCCACGAGGCGGGCCAGCGCAGCCTGGATCAAATGTTCCGCCTCCGGATCCACCGATGAGGTCGCCTCGTCCAGGATCAAGATCGGCGCGTCGTGCAAGAGTGCTCGGGCAATCGAGATGCGCTGCTTCTGCCCGCCGGAGAGCCTGACGCCGCGTTCGCCGATGATCGTGTCGTAGCCCTTCGGCAGATCTTCGACGAACTCGTGGGCGTACGCCGCGCGCGCCGCGGCTTCGACCTGGGCATCGCTCGCATCCGGGTTGCCGATCTTGATGTTGGCCTTGACCGTGTCGTTGAACAGAAAGACGTCCTGCAACACGAGACTGATCGATCGATGGATGTAATCCAGCGGTAGCTGGCGGATGTCGACACCACCGAGCCGCACCGCGCCCTCTTGCGGATCCCAGAAGCGGGCGATCAGGTTTGCCACCGTCGTCTTGCCGGCGCCGCTCGGCCCAACGAGGGCCAGCACCGACCCTTCTTTGAGGTCGATCGTCACGTCGTGCAGAACCGGCCGTCCGGTCTCGTAGGCAAAGGTGACGTGGTCGAGCGCGACGTCGTATCTCGGGTCATTTGGAACCCGCGCGGCCGGAGAGTCCTGAACGTCGACCGGGGCATTGAGAATCTCGAAGATCCGGTCGGTCGCGGCTTCAGCGTTGCGGAGCCCTTCGAGCTGCCGGTTGAGCTCGGTGACCGGCCGGTAGAGCTGCGTCGTCAGAAAGACGAACAGCACCAGGTCCGGGATGCCGAGCTGCCCGGCATTGGCCATCAGGCCGCCCACCAGCAAGACGAGGGCCACCGGGATGGCGGCCATCCATTCGACACCGGAGAAGTACCAGGTGTGGATCAGGTTGGCCCGCGTCGCGGCCTGTTTCAGCTGATCGCTGCGCTCGTCGATCGCGCGCCGCGCATGCCCGAGCGCCGCAAACGCCTTCAGTACGCCGACCCCCTGGATGTAGTCGATGATGATCCCGTTCAGCCGGCCCAACTCGTCGCGGTAGCGCATGAAGGCCTGGTAGGCGGATCGCCGAAACACCACCAGGATGAGAAGGATCAGGATCAGTGGGGCGAGTGCCACCAGCGCCAGCTTCCAGTTGACGACCAGCATCAGGATGCCGAGCAGGAAGGGAACCAGCGCGGCGCTGATCAGCTGGATGCCTGCGTGCGCCGTGAAGAACTCGATGGTCTCGACATCACCGATCACCTTGGCCGCGATCGTGCCCGACTGTTGCCGAGTGTGAAATCCCATCGACAGCCGCTGCAGCTGCTCGTAGACTCGCATCCGCAGGTCGTGCAGCACCTTGAAGGCGGCAATGTGACCGAACCCGCCCTCCAGATAGCGGGCGATGGCCATCAGGGCCGTGGCGCCCACCATGGCGAGGCCAAGCCAAGCGAGCGTGCTAGCTGGCGACGGGTGGGATAGCACGGTCAGGATCTGCCGGATGATCAGGGCGGGCAGAACGCTGAGGGCGGTGTAAAGCACCGAGCCCACGACGGCGATCGAGAGCAGGCCGCGATGGCCGCGCGTGATCGCCAGCATGCGGGAGAGAAACATCATGAGCAGGCCATTTTATTTCGTTTCCCTCCCCCCTTGGGGAATCGGTCCCCTCCCCCCTTGCGGGGGAGGGTCAGGGCGGGGGGTTTGCTCACGAGCGAACAGTCGACACTACGCTGATCCGCTGCGCGATCAGCGCATGCAAGGCATGCACCAATCGAGGGTCGGCGTTGAGCATCGGCGTCCGGCGCAGCTCGATGCCGAGCGCATCGGCTTTCTCCTTCGCCTCGATGTCGATGTCATAGAAGATCTCGAGGTGGTCGGCGATGAATCCGATCGAGGCAACCAGCACCGCGCGATGGCCCTGCGCCGCCAGCTCCTCGACGGTGTCGACCAGTTCCGGGCCCAGCCAGGGCTCCCCCGTGTGGCTCTGACTCTGGTACGAGAACCGCCACTGGTCGATACCGGCGCGCTGCGCGACCAGCTCCGAGGTGCGCAGTAGCTGCGACTGGTAGGGATCGCCTTCTTTGAGGATCCGGGCCGGCAGGCTGTGCGCCGTAAAAACGGCCACCACCTCCTCGGGTGTCGAAAACTGCGCTCGAAGCGCGCGCACGTCGTCGGCGACCGCTTGAACGTAGCCGTCCAGCTCGTGCCAGCTCTCGACGAAGTCGAGGCTCACATCGGGCGCGGCCCCGTCCAGCGCCAGCTCCACCTGTCGCCGGTATCCGGCCGTGCTGATCGTCGAATAATGGGGAGCCAGCACGATGGCGATCACCCGGTCGGCACCGCTTTCCACGATCTCGTCGATCGCGACGGCGATCCGCGGCGTCCAGTGCTTCATCCCCAGGTGCACGGTGTAGATCTCGTCGTCCGGAGGATCGAGGTTCAGCTGCCGTTCGAGCGCGCGCCCCAGCTCCATCGAGACGGCGAGCAACGGGGTGGGAACGCCGACCCGCCGGTACCGCGAGGTCAGTTCCTCGACAGCCTCGCGCGACGGTTTGCGACCGCCGCGGATATCGGTGAAATAGGCCTCCACCTCATCGAGACGGTTGGGACTGCCGTATGCCATCAGGAGGATCGCGGTGTGATTAGGCGGCATGGACGAACTCCACGAGCCGCTGCAGGTACTCGACCGGGCTGGCCGGTAGCACGCCGTGGCCGAGGTTGAAGATGTGTCCCGGCCGGCCGCCGGCGGCCTCGATAACGCGGCGGGCCCCGTCCTCGATCACCGGCCAGGGTGCCAGCAATACCGCGGGGTCAAGGTTTCCCTGGATGCCGCGGTCGTACCCGATGGTTCGCCACGCCTCTCCGAGGTCCACCCGCCAATCCACGCCGATGACGTCGCCCCCAGCCTCGCGCATCAATGAAAGGATGCCGGCGGTGCCGGTGCCAAAGTGGATCGACGGGGCAGCGGCGCGCTGCAGGCCCGCGAAGATGCCGGCCACGTGCGGCAGCACGTAGCGACGATAGTCGGCCGGCGAGAGGCAGCCGACCCAGCTGTCGAACAGCTGGACGAGCTGGGCACCGGCGTCGATTTGAGCGAGCAGGTACTCGAGCACCAGCCGGGAGAGGCGCTTCATCAGCGCGTCCCAGACGCTGGGTTGCCCGTGCATGACGGTCTTGGTCAACAGGAAGTCGCGCGAGGGCTTCCCCTCGATCAGGTAGCCGGCCAGCGTGAAAGGTGCGCCCGAGAACCCGATCACGGCCACCGACGGCTCCAGCTCACGACGAAGGAGCTTGATCGTCTCCAGCACGAAGGGGACGGCCTCGCCCGGAGCCCGCACTTGCAACCTATCTATATCGGCGGCCGAGCGGATGGGGTGCTCGACCACCGGACCGACCCCGTCGACCAGCTGCAGCTCGACCCCCAGCCCGAAGGCGACCGGCAGCATGATGTCGGCGAACAGCACCGCCCCGTCGACGCCGAGCCGGCGCACCGGCTGCAGGGTGACCTCGGCGCAGAGCTCCGGATTCTGGCAGATGGTGAACAGGTCATACGACTCGCGGATCTTCCGGTACTCCGGCAGCGATCGTCCAGCCTGCCGCATGAACCAAACCGGTCGCCGAGCCACGGGTTCCCGTCGAGCCGCCCGCACCAGCGCGGGCGCCAGGTGATCGGCCGCCGGCCGGCCGACCTCGCCTGCCTCGACCGTCCTCATCCGCCCGCGATCAGGCTGACCTGTCGCTGGAGCTCGTCGGTCTCGTCCCGCTCGGCTGCGCCCAATCCGAGCGCCAGCTGCAGCGCATCGGCCGGAGCCATCCGGACGCAGGTGAAGATCGGGGTTTCCCGCTCCGTGTAGCGGCTCGCCTGTGACTCCCTCAGCTCCATCACCAGGTCGAGGAAAGCGGCGGGCTCGTCGCACTCGAACGCCACCACGAATTCCTGGTCGTCGAGGCCGAAGGAGTACGCGGTATTGATCTTGACCTGCGGATAACGGTGTCCGATCGCGAAGTGCTCGACCATCATGGCCTTCCGCCGCTCGTAGGGCAGGCGGTACCAGACCCGCTTCTTCCACATCGGATAGACGAAAAGGTAGCGGCCGCCGGCCGGCTTCAGGCGGGTGCGGCGCCCCTCCTGGTCGGGATGCTTGTGGCGCCCGAGATAGGGAGAGGGCTTCATCATCGCGAGGAAGGAGTGGGCCACGCTCAAGTAGGGCCCCAGGCGGGTGGCGCGCCACTGCGACTCCGCGCGCTGGATCGCGTCAACGGTGTCGGCGGCCTGCCAGATCAGCAGATCGCAGTCCCCTCGAAGGCCGACCGTGGAGTAGGCAAGAACCGCGTCCGAGGTGGGACCGGACTCGAGCAGCTCGGTGAACTCGCGGACCGCCGCTTCCCGCTCCCCGACCGTCCAGCTGAGGACGGGTGCGTCGACTTTGAGGAACGTGTACTTGACCGCCTGGCGAGCCTCTGTCATCGGCTACAAGGTTAGCAAGCCGCCGCACTAATCTTGATTGGTGGCTCGTCTTTCGATCCAGAAGGTGCACGTCGGGGAAAAAGACACCAATTGCTACGTGGTCGCCTGCGCCGACGCGAAGGAAGCCGTCGTCATCGACCCCGGCGACGACGCCCCCAAAATCCTCGGACAGCTCAAGGGCCTCACCGTCCGCTGGATCTGCTGCACCCATGCCCATCCCGGGCACACCGGTGCCAAGGAGCCGGTGAAAGAGGCGACCCAGGCCGTGACCGCGATGCACCTGGCCGATGCCACCGCGATGCTGAAGTCCGCCGACCGTTACCTCCTCGCCGGCGACACGCTCCCCTTCGGCGCGTTCGCGCTCGAGGTGCTGCCCACGCCGGGCCACTCACCCGGTGGCCTGTCATTCAAGGTAGGCAATCACGTCTTCACCGGTGACACACTGCTCGCGGGAAAAATCGGTCGGGTGGATCTGCCGGGTTCCAGCCCGCAGCAGATGCTGCTCAGTCTTCACGGCCAGCTGCTCACCCTGCCCGACAACACTGTTGTCTATCCGGGCCATGGTCCGAACACCACGATCGGCGCCGAGCGATTCGGCAATCCCTACCTGCGGATCCGGTAAGCGGCCTAACTGGCTGCCGTCGTAATGATGCCGTTTGAAAGTTGCAGAAGGCGCAACCGACGGCCGGCGCCTTCAGCGATGTACAGCTTGCCACCCGGTGCGATTCCGATCCCGAAGGGATCGTAGAGCTTAGCGTTGATTCCCGGCCCGTCATCACCACTGAATCCAGGCGTGCCGGTGCCGGCCACT
>DATBYO010000134.1:0-14009 GCA_036513655.1 Candidatus Dormiibacterota bacterium
GGTAGAAGGGATGCGCGAGGAGGCGCCGGCCGGAAATCACCGCGTCAATCTGGGGAATCACTTGCTGCCCTACCACACCTGCTCCTTCGTGAACGTGCCGACCCGATGCAGACGCAGCGAGCGTATCAGACCCACGCAGAATGTTCCTCCCCGCTTGCGGGGGAGGGTCGGGGTGGGGGCCCGACGCAGCATCTCCCTCCCCCGCTCGCGGGGGAGGGTCTGGGTGGGGGCCCGTACTCTAGGCGCGTGGGGTTCATCGAGCTGGTCGAAGTCGGCTACGCCTTTCCTGGTGGCCGGACGCTGTTCGACAAGATCTCGTTCAAAGTCCCGGATGGCGAGCGCGTCGCCCTGGTCGGCGCGAACGGCGTGGGCAAGACCACACTGCTGCGACTGATCGCCGACGCGGACGAACAGCACAGCGGTACCATCCGCGTCATCGGGCGGCTCGCCCGGATGCCGCAGCTCGTCCACGACCCCAGTTCGTCCGCCACGCTTCGTGGGCTGCTCCTCGCCCAGGCTCCGGTGGCGCTGGCCCGCGTGGGCGCCGCGCTGGTTGCGGCCGAGCGCGAGATGCAGACCAGCCCAACGGAGGCCGCCGGCATCGCCTATTCCGATGCCGTGTCTCGCTGGGGCGAACTCGGCGGCTATGAGCTCGAAGTCAGCTGGAACGCGGCCTGCATGGAGGCCGTGGGCGAGCCATTCGAGACGATCGGCGCACGGGTGGCGCATACGTTCTCCGGCGGCGAGTTGAAACGCATCCTGCTCGAAGCCCTGTTTCGCTCGGCTGCGGAGGTTCTGCTCCTCGATGAGCCGGACAACTTCCTCGATGTCGTCGGCAAGGAATGGCTCGAGGCGACGATGACGGCCAGCCGCAAGACCATCCTCTATGTCAGCCACGACCGCGAATTTCTGGGCAATACGTCGACGGAGATCGTGACCCTCGAGGCAAAGGGGAGCTGGACGCATCCGGCTTCTTTTGGCAGCTACGAGGAGGCTCGGCAAGCGCGAATTGCCGGCCTAGAAGAGGATCACCGGCGTTACCAGGAGCAGCGCTCGGCATTGATCGCCACGCTCAAGGAGTATCGTCGCCGGGCGCAATCATCGGATGCGTGGGGTCCCAAAGTCCGCGCCGCCCAGAGCAGGCTCCGCCTCTTCGACGAGAAGACCGAGCTGGTCGAGCGCCCACGCGACCAGAAGGTCACGATCCGCTTGGGCGGGGGTCGCACAGGCACTATCGCGATGCGCGTCAAGGCTCTCGCCTTCCCGGGCCTTACTCAGCCCTTCAGTACCGAGATCCTCTTCGGTCAGCGCGTGGGCGTGATCGGCAAGAACGGTACGGGCAAGAGCCAGTTCGTTCGGCTGCTCGCGGGCCAGCCTGTCGATCACACGGGGGACTGGGTGCTGGGCGCCCGGGTGAAAGTCGGGTACTTCTCGCAGCTGCACGATTCGCCCCACTTGGCGCGCGCCGCGCCGCTGGCCGTGCTCACCCGTGAAGGGCTCGACCGTACGGCCGCGATGGGAACCCTTCGCCGCTACGAGCTCGACGGCTCCGCGGACGTCCCCTTCGAGAAACTTTCGGGCGGTCAGCAGGCCCGGTTGCAGATCCTCGTGCTGGAAGTCCGGGGATCGACCATGCTCGTGCTGGACGAGCCGACCGATAACCTCGACGTCGCCTCCGCTGATGCGCTGGAATACGCGCTCTGGAAATACGAGGGCACCATCATCGCCGTCACTCACGACCGCTGGCTCTTGAAGTCCTTGCAGCGGTTTTTGGTTTTCGGCTCCGACGGACGGGTGACGGAAGCCGACGAACCGAATTGGGTGTGAGGCTCGCAGGTTACTTCAGGGTGCTGGCGAGCAGCACCCCGTTCGCCCAGTAAGCCCCGGTCGGACCGGAAGGAAGGATGTCGTAGGTAGTGCCGACGTACGGTGTGCGGTCGGCCGCCACGACCCGGCTACCGTCCAGCACGTCTCCGGGGACGAGGTCGCCGACGTGGCGACCGTCCGCCGTCGGGTGGCCAGGAGAGACCCAGGCCTCGCGGGCATCCGCCAGCACGATATGCACGACCTGATGCCCTGCGGGCGCGGCCATGCTGCCGACCTTGAGCACCTGCGCTGCTAACCGATTGCCGGACATATCCACAGTCCAGACCAACATCCCAGGTCGCAAGCTGGTGACAACGACTGGGCCGTTCGGCGTTTCGATCGCGGTCGACGCGGTGAGACAGATCGGGCACATATGGACGGAAGGCGTTCGCGACTGAACCGCGATCGAGCCCGCCTTGTCGATGGTGCCCTTCACCAGCGTTGATTGCCTGCCCGGGCCCGCCCGCACCAGAAAAGCAAAGTCGTACTTGTCGCCCTGGGGGCTGAGCTGCATGGCGGCCAGCTCTTTGTAGTCGCCGTAAACCTGTAGCTCCTGTTGTGGATTCAGAGGCGGAGTCAGATGGTGATGGGCGACGATCGCCTGATACGTCTGCGGGTCGTGTGCGGCGATATCCGTAACACGCGCGGTGACGTACGTGGGCGTTACCACCCGGGCGAGCGGGTAGGAGTCGGGGTCGCAATAGTCGAGGGGGCCGAGTTGGGCGAGCAAGCGGTACTTCAGCTCGATCGAGGAAAGTGGTAGAGCGGAAGGCTGCGCGCCCGGTGATGCGCCGCAGGCGGCGACAAAGAGGACACCGATGGTCGGGAGCAGCGCGCCCAACCTCATGGGGCTACCACCGTCACTTAGACGGGCATTGGTCAGGATAGTTCCATCGACCGCCTGGCGGTCTCAGCTATCGGAGCGGGGCGCCATGGGCTCCGGATCCTTGCCTGCGCTGAGGCTGTCCGAGAGCGACATCGTCCGGCGGTAGGCGGCCCAGACGGCGTCGGCGAGCACCGTGCGAAGCCGCCCGCGTTCCAGCTCGTGTAGCGCGGCGGCCGACGTCCCCCCAGGTGAGGTCACCATGTCCCGCAGTTGCGCCGGATGCTTCTGGGTCCGCTCGGCAAAGGCGACCGACCCTTTGAGCGTTTCGAGGACCAGGTCGTGCGCGAGGTGCCGTGGAAACCCGAGGTGGACGGCGCTGTCGATCAGCGCCTCCATCACCAGGAAGACATAGGTCGGGCCGGTGCCGCTAACCGCGGTCGCCATCGCCACGAAGCGTTCGTCGCCAACCTGCAGCTCGTGCCCGAGCGCGCCGAGCAGCGCGTGAGCTTGCTCGCGGTGCGCGTCGGTGGCCTCCGGCGTCGCGTACCAGATGTTCACTCCTTCACCGATCTGGGCCGGGGTGTTGGGCATCACGCGCACCAGCGCGCCGTGGTCGAGACCCCTGCGGAGCGTCTCCGTCGTGGCCCCGGCGATGATCGAGATGACCAGCTTTTCCGGGACGAGACTCCCCCGAAGTTCCTTGAGCACCGCGGGCATCACCTGTGGTTTGATGCCGAGCACGACGACATCGCCCTTCTTTGCGGCCTCCGCATTGTCGGCCGTCACCTGGACCTGATACTTCTCCGCGAGCGCATGTCGCCGGTCGGCACGCGGATGGCTGGCGATGATCGACCCGGCGGGCACCAGTTGCCGCGCGAGTACACCGGCAATGATCGCTTCGGCCATGACGCCGGCACCAACGACACTCAGCGTCGACCCACGGAGCGGGCTCATCCTGCGGATTGTACGAACTCGATCTCGATTCGATTCAGTCGGACAATCTCCCTCCCCCTTTGGGGGAGGGTAGGGTGGGGGCTGAGCTCTTGACAGGCGAACACATGTTCGCTAGACTAATACAGAATTGTGTTAGTTGAGGAAACGGCCCTCGAGACGCGTCGCGACGTCGCGGAGTTGCTCGGCGCGATCGAGCGCTTCCGCCAGCGCCCGAAAGCCAACCGCGAGCCGACCGAGCTCGCCGCCGAGCTAAAAGGCATCCGGCACGGCCAGGACCTCCTTGAGCTCGAGTTTTCAGTGACGGCCGCGGAGTTCGCCCGCACCGAGGAGTACGAGGAGCAGGGTTCTGTGAGTCCCATCGACTGGATCCGCCACCACTGCCGGATGTCCAGCTCGGCGGTTTGGGGCAGCATGGCGGTCGGCCAGCACCTCGGCGAACTATCGCGGAGCGTCGAGGCGGTCGAGAACGCCGAGATCGGCTATTCCCACCTGGCCCTGATGGCTCGAACCGCCCAGGCGCTTGAAGGCTCGGCCACCGCGGCGCCTTTCGAGGAGACCGAGCTTCTCGAAAAGGCGCGTGAGTACAGCGTCGGCCGGCTCTGGCATTTCTGTCATCACCTGCGGCACGCACTAGACCCTGAGGGGTTTGCCGCCGAGCAGAACCGGGCGACCGAGGCGCGAAGCCTGAAGCTGAGCTCGTGCGAGGATGGCACGCTGCTGCTCGAAGGCTGGCTGGATACGGGCGGTGGCGCGGTGCTCCGGAGTGCGCTCGAACCGCTGGCACTGGCCAAGGGCGACGGCGATGATCGATGCCGCGAACGCCGCTACGCCGACGCCCTCGTCGAGGTCCTCAGCCATGTCCAGGACACCGGCACGCTGCCCCAGCGTCCGCACCTTCAAGTCACGGCCTCGCTCGACACGCTGCGCGGAGTCGCCGGCTCACCCGCCGGCGACATGGAATACGGGCTGCCGGTTTCGGCGGAGACCGTGCAGCGGCTGGCGTGCGACGGCACCATTACCAGAGTGATCTTTGGGCCCGAGTCGGTCGTGATCGACGTCGGCCGTGCCCGGCGGGTCGTCGCGGGTGCGACGCGCCGTGCCCTCAACGCCCGCGACGGTCACTGCAAATGGCCGCGCTGCGATCGGCCCGCCTCCTGGAGCGACGCGCATCACGTGATTCACTGGACCAAGGGCGGCGAGACCGACCTCGCGAACATGGTGCTGCTGTGTCACCGCCACCACTGGATGGCGCACGAGGGTGGCTGGCAGTTGGTGCGAACCGCGGAGGGCGAGATTCTGACGGTGCCCCCTCGCCCACCGGGACTCGCGCGTGCGGCCGACGTCCCGGATCAGGTGGAGGCTGCCCGCAAGTTCGTAGATCAGTTTCGGGGCGAACGGGTGATCGGCGCGGGCTAGCCGCGAGCGGCCATCGTCCCTTCGTGCTGATTCTCGATCCGGGCCACGTCCGCCTTGGGGGCGACGCGCCAGAACCGGTGCAGGGCCCCGTGCCAATCCTCGAGGATCGCCCGGGCCAGCGCCGACCCTGTGTACGCCTCGTGACGCTCGATGAGCCCGTGCAGACGCACGCCCTGCTCCATTAGCAGCGGATGGTCGCTCCTCAGGCGGTGGACATCAACCAGTTCCGGGTTGACCATCGCGGGCACGCCTATCCCGCGGTCGTAGACGAACACCTCGCCCCCCGTCATGCCGGCGCCGAGGTTGTGCCCGATGTCGCCCAGGACGATCACGGTTCCGCCGGTCATGTACTCCGCGGCATGCTCCCCTACTCCCTCGACCACCGCCGAGGCGCCGCTGTTGCGAACCGCGAATCGCTCGCCCGCCTTCCCGGCGCAGAATAGCTCGCCGCCAGTCGCGCCGTAAAGAACAGTATTGCCCAGCAGGTGTGGATCACCCGCATCGTTGGCGGGTGGGCGCGCGATGATCCGCCCGCCGCCCATTCCCTTTCCCACGTAGTCGTTCGCCTCCCCGACCAGGACAAACTCGATCCCGTGCGCGAGGAAGGCCCCGAAGCTCTGTCCGGCTGCGCCCGTAAACGTCACCGACGCCGATCCGGCGGGCGTCGTCGGCCCGAGTTCCCTGGCGACAGCGCCCCCCAGGCGTGCTCCCACGGATCGGTCGGCATTTTCGATCGGGTAGTCCAGGTGCACGTCCCCTCCGGTGAGAACCGGTCCGAGCGCCTCCAGGCAGACGCGGTCGCCCAACTCCGATGACGGCCGTTGCAGCGGAACGGTCCGGACAAAGTGGCGCGGCTCCGGGCCCTCGTCGACCAGCAGCGGCGACAGGTCCAGGCGGTCCGCCCGCGGGTCGTCGGTGATCCGCTGCGACAACAGGTCCGTCCGTCCGATGGCATCGTCCAGGCGATGTAGGCCAAGGCCGGCCAGGATGTGACGGATCTCTTCGGCGACGTGCGTCAGATACGCCTCGAGCATCTCGGGCGTCCCGGCGAACTTGGCCCGCAGCTCCGGACGCTGCGTCGCGATCCCGACCGGACAGGTGTCGAGGTGGCAGGTGCGAACCATGATGCAGCCCTCGGCCAGCAGCGCCGCGGTGCCAAAGCTGTACTCGTCGGCCCCCAGCAGCGCGGCGATGATCACATCACGGCCGGACTTGATGCCGCCATCGACGCGCAGGCGAACCCGCCCGCGCAGCTCGTTGAGGCGCAGCGTCTGCTGGGTTTCGGCAAGACCGATCTCCCATGGCATCCCGGCGTTTTTGATGGACGACAGGGGGCTGGCTCCCGTCCCCCCGTCCGCGCCCGCGATGTGCACCACGTCGGCCAGCCCCTTGACCACACCCGCGGCGATCGTGCCAACCCCGGCTTCGGCGACCAGCTTGACGGAGACCGCAGCCAGGGGATTGACCTGCTTGAGGTCGTAGATCAGCTGCGCCAGATCTTCGATGGAATAGATGTCGTGATGCGGCGGCGGGGAGATGAGCGCGATCCCGGGCTGGGTGTGCCGGAGACGGGCGATCTCGTCGGTCGCCTTGTGCCCGGGCAACTGCCCGCCCTCGCCCGGCTTCGATCCCTGCGCCATCTTGATCTGCAGCTCGTCGGCGAAGACGCAGTACTCCGGCGTCACCCCGAAGCGTCCCGAGGCCACCTGCTTGATTCGCGAGTTGCGGTCGATCGGCAGGCCCTTGGTCCGATATCGGGCCGGGTCCTCGCCGCCCTCGCCGGTATTGCTCTTTCCACCGAGCCGGTTCATCGCGATCGCGATCGTCTCGTGCGCCTCCGCCGCGATCGAGCCGTGCGACATGGCACCGGTCGAGAAGCGCCGCAGGATAGCAGCGGCCGGCTCGACCTGATGCAACGGCAGGGGCGGACCCGCCGGGCGGATCGCCAGCAAATCCCTGGGATACGTCAGTGGCCGTTCGTTCACCAGCCGAGCGAAGCGCTCGTACAGCGCATAGCCATTCCCATCCGGTCCGGTCGCGACCGCGCGCTGCAGCGCGTGCGCCGCGGCCATTTCCTTCACCGACGCCACCGCTGCCGCTGCCACCGGCGCCATGGCCTCTTGCGCCGGCATCACGGCATGGAGCGCGTCGACGACATCGGGGTTCGTTGCGTGGTACTCGGTGCCCTGCTTGTGATGCTTGAAGAATCCCGGGCTCACCAGCGACGGCGAGGCCGCCCCAAAGCCCGCGCCGTGAAGCGCCAGCACCTGCTCGCCAAGATCGGCGAAGGTCGCGCCCCCAACCGGAGACGGCGTCCCGGCAAAGCTGACGTCGACGACGCTGGCGTCGAGCCCGATGATCTCGAAGATCTGCGCTCCCTGGTACCCATCGAGCGTCGAGATTCCCATCTTGGCCAGCACCTTGAGCGTGCCGTCCTCGAGCGCCTGCACATAGTGCTCCTGCGCGGCGCACCCATCGGCGCCTTCGCCTTTGAGGTGGCCGGCCGATGCCAGCGCTCTGATCGATGCCAGGCCAAGGCGCGGACAGATGGCCTGGGCGCCATAGCCCAGCAGGCAGACCACATGGTGGACCTCCCGGGCTTCGTCCGTCTCGACCACCACGCTGGCCCGGCTGCGCAGGCCACGGCGCATCAGGTGGTGGTGCACGGTACCGACAGCGAGCAGCGCGGGAATCGGCGCACGCTCCGGGCCGGCGGCGCGGTCGGACACGATCAGGATCGACGAGCCGGCACCCAGGGCGCGCTCGGCATCCTGCGCCAGCCTTTCGCAGGCGGCCTGGAGCCCGGACGCGCCGTCGGCAACCGGGAACGTCGCATCCAGGTCACTCGCTGCGAATGGAGCGTCGAGCCCACGCAACGTCTCGAGCCCCGATGGGAAGAGGAGGTATGAATCGAGCTGAACCAGGCGGGCCGCGGCCGGTCCGGTCGAGAGCAGCGGCGCGGGCGGCCCAAGATAGGTGCGCAGCGACATGACCAGCCGCTCGCGCAGGTGGTCGATCGGCGGGTTGGTCACCTGGGCAAACCGCTGCTTGAAGTAGCTGTACAGCAGGCGGGGCGAGTGGGCCAGGACCGTCGGTGCCGTGTCGTCGCCCATCGAGAAGATCGGCTCCTTACCCTGGGTCGCCATGGGTCGGAGCACGTAGGTGAACTCCTCCTTCGTGTACCCGAACGCGACCTGGCGGGCGACGAGGTCCGGCGGGATGTCCTCGGCCGGTCGCCCGGCATCGGCCGGCAGCAGTTGCCTGTCCAGCCAGCGACCGTAGGGCTCTTGTGCCGCCAGCCGGTTCTTGATGACGTCGTTTTCTTCGAGCCCACCGTTTTGCGGATCGACACACAGCATCTCCCCGGGCCCGAGCTTCCTGCGGCGCACCAGCCCGTGACCGCGCAGGTCCACTGCTCCTGCCTCCGACGCGCAGGCGATGAGGCCGTCTTCGCAGACCGCGTAGCGCAGCGGCCGCAGGCCATTCCGATCGAGGGCGGCGCCTACCCGGATGCCGTCGGTGAAGATCAGGCCGGCCGGCCCATCCCAGGGCTCCATCAGGCAGGCGTGATAGCGATAGAAATCTCGGACGGCCGGATCGACGTCGAAGCCCTCCCACGCTGCCGGAACCAGCATGGCCAACCCTTGCCGGATGTCGCGCCCGCCCCGGACCAGCAGCTCGAGCGCGTTATCGAGCATCGCCGAGTCGGACCCGGACTCGTCGATGATCGGGATCAGCAAGTTTTCAGGGGCGAGCCCCTCGGAACCGAGCCGTCCCTCGCGGGCGCGCATCCGGTTGATGTTCCCCTGGATGGTGTTGATCTCGCCGTTGTGGCACAGCATCCGAAACGGCTGAGCTCGCTCCCACGATGGCGCCGTGTTCGTGCTGTAGCGCTGGTGGAAGATGGCGAAGGGTGCCACAAAGCCGGGATCGCGGAGGTCGGGATAAAAGGCCGCGAGCTGGTCGGCGGCGCACATCGCTTTGTAGGTCACGCTCAGAAACGACATCGACGCCAAATAGCCTCGCACCCCCGCGGCGGCGATCGCGGCCTCGGTGCGCTTGCGGGCTCGATAACATCGAGCCTCGGCGTCATCGACCCTCTGGCCGGAAACGGCGCTGATGATGGCCTGCTCGATCCTTGGCGCGCTGCTTCGCGCGGCGTCGCCGAGGGCGTCCGGCTCCACTGGCACGATCCGCCAGCCAATCACATCGAGCTGTTCGGCACGGCACGCCGCTTCGAGGAGCTCTCGGCACTGCTGCCGCTCCCGGTCACCATCCTCGCCCGGCGCATTCGACAGGAAGGCGACGGCAACAGCAAGCGGGGCTGAAGGGAAGGACCCCGCTCGCTGTACCCACGCGCGAAAGAAGGAATGAGGGATGGGGAGCAGGACGCCCGCACCATCGCCTGACCGGTGATCGGCGGCCACGGCTCCTCGATGGCGTACTCGATTCAGCGCGGCAAGGGCTGCATCGACGATCTCCCGGCTAGCTCGCCCTCCGGCATCGGCGACGAAGCCGATTCCGCACGCATCGTGCTCGAATCGGGGGTCGTACAGGCCCGCGCGTCGCAAAGTCATCTGTCACCGTACCGGCTGTCGCGGACCGGTACCACAGACGAATGCACAGAAAGGACGCGCGGCGGTCGTACCTTCCATACAAGGCGCCGCGCTGCCTGCGCCGGTCGCCGTCGTTAGGCGAGTCGCTCGCCCCCGCGAAACAGCCGCTGCGGCACGGCGTGAAGACTCACGACGCCGTGCTCCGCCACGCGAACCAGCTCGCCAACCTGCACCCCGGCCCGCTGGTCTGCCGTCACCACATTCGGCTGGATCACCAGTGTCATGTTCTTCTCGAAGATGAAAGCGGGAACCGGGCCGTGGCTCGTGCTCGGCGTCCGCAGGATCGGCGGCAAGTACCCGCCACCGTAACCGTGAACGAGGTCATCACAGATCGTCAGGCCCTGACGATCGATCAAGGACGCCGCGGTCACGACGGTGGCCGCCGCGACGCCGGGAGCGATCGTTCGCGCGACCTCGCGAAACGCTTGCCAGGCCACGTCATGGAGGCGCCGGTAGAGATCGGTTGGCTCGGCGTCGATGGTCAGCGTCCGCAGAACCTGACCCGAATAGGCCGTGCGCGCCGCGCTCAGCTCGAAGAGGACCGCGTCATCGGGTGCAAGCCGGCGGATGGTCAGATCCTGCTGCGGCACGATCCGATCGGGATCGGCCATCGGCGTCGCGCTCAAGTAGAGAAAGTGGGGCTGCCCCCCGGCGCGGGTCGCGGCAGCGCCGGCCTCGGCCTGCAGCTCGAGCTCGCTGATACCGGGTACGGCGGCGCGAACCAGCGCTCGCAGAGCCTGATCGGTGATTGCCGCGGCGGAGGCCATCCACTCGAGCTCCTCGTCACTTTTGACCAGCCGCAGCCGCATGAACGCCTCGGTCGCGTTGGCGAAAGTGCGATCGCTGAGCCGGCCGGTCAACCGTTGCCATTCGCTGTACGGGATCGGTCCGACCAACCCGATGTGGCTGGCCCCCTTGATGCCAGCAACCTCATCGGCGACGGCGTCGATCGATCGGAGTCCACCCCAGCGTGTTTCGGCACGTGCCACCCGCTGGGCATATGGGACGTGATTGAAATACTGGACGAACAGCACCGGCTCCCGGCCCGGCACCCACACGACGTAGGCGTCCTGGTGGCCGAGAAATCCGGTTAGAAAATGGACCTGGGCCTGTCCCTGCCGAGCGTTGGCTGAAGTCCCGTAGACGACGAGCGCATCGAGATGCTTCTCGGCGCAGAGCGCGTCAACGGCCCCAGTGCGCCGCTGCCATTCCCCGGCAGAGAAGTCCAGCAGGTTATCCGAGGCGCTCCTTCAGCCAGTCGACCATCAGTGGCCGGTACTTGTAGGCAATGTTGTTGCAGACATGGTTGCCATCCGGATACATCACGAGCGTCGCGTTGCGCGCCTCGCGCGCGATCCGCTCCGCCTGCGCAGGCGGAAACAGGCCGTCGCGGGCGCCATGAATCACGAGCAGCGGCTGGGTGACCTTGTCCAGGATGCCCTCGAGGTTGAGGCCGTAGGCTTTGCGCTTCGCTTCGGCCTCGTCCGCAGATTTGGTGTAGAAGATGTACCCGCCTTTGGTCAATGGATTGATCGCGTCCCAGCATTCTCCGAGGTTGTAGGGCCCACTCAAGCCGACCACGGCCAGCAGCCGATTTTCGAACGCGGCCGCTCTCGGCCCGTAGATCGCACCCATGCTGATCCCCATGAGGCCGATCCGATTCAAGTCCACACCCAGATCGTGGCGCCGCTCGAGGTCGTCGATCAGCGGCGTGATGACGGTCTCCCAGTTGACCCGGATCGGAAAATGCACCGAATTCTCGGACTGGCCGGGGCCGTCGATGGTCAGGGTCGCCAGGCCGCGCCGGAGGAACTCCTCCTCGATCGCGAACAGCTCCTCTTTCGACGAGTCGAGCCCCGGCACGATGAGGATCAGCGGCGGGCGGCGCGCGTCGCCAGGACGGCGCAGGTGCCCCGGGATGACGTGACCCTCGAATGGGATCTCGAGGCGCTCCGCCGGCGGATCCAGGTGTTGAAGCGTCTTGCCGTAGACCGAGACGGCGCGGTCGCGGAGCTCACCGTGCAGCCCAAGGTCCTCGAACCAGAGAAACTTCCCGAGGTGATAGCACCAGGCGGCCCGCTGGTAGCCGGCGGTGGCTGAGACCATGCGGTTGTGCTGCTCGGCGTCGATGCCGAGCGCCTCGTGCACCTCACCCACCGCCCGCCAGTTCGGGCCCCAGTCCTTCCACTCCGTCGTCTTCCCCACCGTCGTGTCGAAGTCGTTGACATCGATGCCGTTGGCGACGAAGCGCGCCCGCCAGTGGTGGGCCGCGACCTGGACCCGATTGGTGGCTTCCACCGTCATCTGACTTTCTCCTTTAGTTGTATCGCCGCTTCCAAGCTGGACCCGAGGTCGCCGAGGAGGATGGCGGCGCAGTTCCGCCCGGGAAGGCCGGACACCGAGCCGCCCGGATGGGTGCAGGCGCCCGTCTGGTACAGCCCCTCCACCGGGGTTCGATACGTCGACCAGCCCTCGACCGGTCGGAAATACCCGCTCTGTTCCGGCGAGCTCGCGCCGCCATGACACGACCCACGCCAGTTCGACGGGTTCCGGCGTTCGAGATCCAGCGGGCTATCGACATGCCGGCCGAGCACGATCCGCTCGGAGAGATTCGTCGTTAGCGGCGCCAGTTGTTCGAACAGGCGCGCCGCCACGTCCTGCTTGATCGCGTCCCAGTGCTGGGGGCCTTCGGCCAGCTCGTAGGGCAGGAAGCTGATCAGCTTGAACGTGTGCTTGCCGGCGGGCGCCCGGGAGGCATCGATCACGGTGGGCGTGATCGCCAGGATGACGGGGTCCTCGAGGTCGATCCGCCCGGTGCGGTAGGCCTGCAGCATTCGATGCAGCGAGCCCAGCGATTCGAGCCCTCCCATGGTCACGCTTTCCATCGGTCCGGCCTCCGTCCGAAAGCGCGGCGCCTCGCTCAACGCGTAGTGGGCGGCGAACATCGTCAAGCTCGGCTTCCAGCGGGCGATGCCGGCGCGGTAGTCGGGCGTGAGGTTCTCCTCCCCGACGATGGCGGGCAGGTTCGCGATATGGATCGTCGAGACCACCGCCTTCGACGCGGTGTAAGTCGACCCGTCCCCCGTCACAACGCCGGTCGCTCGGCCACCGTCGACCATGATTCGCGTCACGGGCTTGGAGGTCAGCACCTGCCCGCCGTTCTCCTCGATCACCCGTGCCAGCGCGAGAGGCAGGCGGATCGAACCGCCTTCTGGCAGGATCCAGCTGAAGCGCTGCCGGCCCGCCACCAGGGAAAACGCCAGAAGTCCGGTCTCCGGCTCGTCGAGCGGATGGAGCGTCATGAAGGCAATCCAGGCGAAGAAGGCGCGAACGTGCTCATCAGCGAAGCGTTCCGTGATGATGTCAAGCGCCGTCGAACGGCGAATCTGCAACATCCGCTCGCCCAGCTTGCTCCCCACGGTACGGGCGGCGACCTCTCGCGGCGGCCGCGGCGGATTTTCACGCTCGTCGTTGACGATCGGCGCCATAGCCTGCCAGTCGTCGAGCAGTTGACGGTATGCCTGGGCATCGGCTTGAGAGAAGCGAGCGAGCTCGGCGCAAGTGCGATCGAGGTCGCGCCACATGGTGATGCTCCGGCCGTCGCGAAATGGCATCGTGAACACCGGATCGGGATACAGGTAGCGCAGGCCACGACGGTCGAGTTGCAGTTCGTTGTCGCGCATCAGCGGGTTGCTCTGGATCAGGTTGTGCGCCGTCGAGCAAGGATCGTGGACGAAGCCGGGCAGAGTGAGTTCCTCGCAGGTGGTGTCACCGCCGATGCGTGCCGCACCCTCCAGGACCAGCACCTTGAAGCCGGCCTTCGCCGCATAGGCCGCCGTCAGCAAGCTGTTGTGGCCGGCGCCGGCCACCACGATGTCCCACTGGCTCACCCCGTCGCTCCCAGGTAGAGGCGGCCGATCTCGGGGTTGTTGAGCACCGCCGAGCCGGGCCCCTGCAGCCGCACCCGCCCGCTTTCCATGACGACGCCATGGCTGGCCAGGCCGAGCCCGGAGCGCGCATTCTGCTCGACCAGCAGGATGGTTCGCCCTGCCTGGTTCATGGCGCGGATGGTGTCGAAGACGATCGTGCGCGTCTTCGGGTCGAGTCCCATCGACGGCTCGTCGAGAACCAGCAGGGCCGGGTCGAGCATCAGCGCCCGCGCAAACTCCACGATCTTCTGCTGCCCGCCGGAGAGCGACGCGGCCGGCTCCTGCCGTCGCTCGCGCACGATCGGGAACGTGTCACAGACCGCCTGCAGTCGCCGCTCGACCAGTTGCCGGTCGTGCACCGTGTAGGCCCCCATCCGAACGTTCTCCCATACGGTCATCGTC
>DATBYO010000135.1:0-2192 GCA_036513655.1 Candidatus Dormiibacterota bacterium
GACCGAATACCCGACCGGCGGCGGCAGATCGGCCAGCCAGCGGCGGAGCGTCTCGGCATCGACTCCGGTGACCCTGGAGCGAACGGGGACGGCGGCCCAGGCTCGGCGAAGAGGGGAGGGAGGCATGCTTTTAGCTTAGAGGCCACCCCGGCAGACAAGGCGATCCCGATCGTCGTTACACCATTTGTAAGGTTTCGCCGCTCCCCCGCCACAGGTTGTGGCCAGCCCGACGACACCGCCGCAGCGTTTCCGTTTCACACTGGGCGAGGTGGATGCTGCTCCCCTGAGTCAACTCGAACTCGCGCGCCTTAAGGCCAAGCGGGCGGGATCAGCCGTCGATCGGGTCGCGACCGAATGGCGCCTACCGTCGTTCAATCCGCGCGATGTTATGCGCTGGACCCGGATGGCTGTTACGGTCGAGGTCCGAACGTGGCAGGCGGCGCTGCCTACCTTGCTTCGCCACGACTTCGCCTTCACCCTGGCGCTCTGGGTTGCGGTCTTCGCCGTGGCCGCCTCGGTGGTTGCCGCCCCCGGGGTCCCGCTGTCGGTCCGCTACACCGCCGGACTGGCCGCGGTCGCATACCTCTATCTGTATGTGGAGCTGTCACGATTCGCGCGACCGGTGCCCGGTCGGGCGGTGCTGCTGGGCATCTCCGACCTGGCGGTGGTCTGTGCCATCGGCGCGCTCTCCGTGCCGTACGTCCCGTATGCGCGCGTCCTGCTGTTCTTCGCAGCAGCCAGCGCCGCCGCGCGCTGGCGCGACGCGCGAATTCTGCCCGCCGGCTTACTGATGGTGTTGCCCTTCGAGCTGGTCGGCCATGCCGGCCCGCTGACGATGGTGTTCGACGCCTTCCTGGTCCTCATGACCATGGTGCTGGTCGTACACCTCATGACCGCGCTCGATGCAGCGAAACGGACGGTGGAGCGGCAGAGCGTGCTGGCGTCATTGATCTCTGGATTAGCCCGCGTCCGCGACGAGGACGCGTTGTTCGCGCAGCTGGCCGGCCAGGCCCCGGCGTTGGCGCCGACCTGTGCCTGGGCGTTCTGGAGCATGGACCCGAGCGGCGACGAGTATCGGGCGGTTCGCTGGGCCGGCCTGCCTGAGGGCGAGTTGCCCGGGTTCAGCTTCACCCCAACGCTGGGGGCGGAGCCCGGTCAACCGGTCCTGATCCAGGGCCCGCTGCCGGGGACCAGCGCCGGCACCTGCACCCTGATCCAGCCGACTACGGGCGATGGCGACCCCAATGGGTTGATCACCGTCGCCGGCCACGCCACCGACCTTGACCCGACGGTGCGCGCCCTGATCCGCTCGGTCGGTGATGAGATGGGCGCGACCTTGCTGCGGCTGCAAACGCTCGACGATCAGCGGCAGCGTACCGAGGCCATGGAACAGGCCAACCGGCTTGCCGGGCTGGCGGCGCAGCACGCCCTGGACCAGCCCGCGGCGCTGGCCGCGATCCGGCCCGCCCTCGCCGAACTACTGCGCGCCGAGAGTCTTCACCTGGAATGGGTGCAGGGCGACCGCGTGAACGTGGTCGTCGGTCACAACGATCCGCTCGAGGCGCACGCGCCCCGCTGGTTGTCGCTGGCGGGCACGCGCACCGCGGAGGTGCTGCTCCAGCACCGCGCCCTGCGCGAGCCGTTGACCGGTCGCCGGCCGGAAGATCTCTTTGGGGTTCCTGCCGGCCTGCGTCAGATCGCGGTGGCGCCGCTGCAATGCGCCGGGGTGGACGGCACGCTGCAGCTGGGCCGACGTCTGCCGCGGCCGTTCGCGGCCGGTGAGCTCATGTTGCTTCAGTTACTCGCCGAGCGCCTCGGCCTGCTGTTCGCCGCGGGCCGCACGCCGGCGCCGGTCGCGAATCATGACACCGAGGGGGTTGCAAAATGATCGAGACAGTGCGTTCCGCCAGCGAAACGGACGGCCTGGTCAGCGAGATGCGTCAGATGGTCCAGGCTGGGCAGCCGGCGCCGGTCGTCGATGACCCGGAGCGGCTCGAGCGGACGGTCAGTGCGAAAGTCGCGACGTTGCTGATGGTGATGTTGGTGGCAATCATCTTTGCGACGTCGGCGGTGCCCGATCTCGGGCCCAGCCTGGCTAAAGTCATTCAGGCCCACCTTTGAGGGTTGGCCTCGTTCCGAGATCAGCCCCTCTCGGGTGATTCATTTAATCTTCGATTTACGACGGTGATCGG
>DATBYO010000136.1:0-4672 GCA_036513655.1 Candidatus Dormiibacterota bacterium
ACCGACGCGGACGTCGACGCCCAGAGGGTGAGGAGCTCGTCCTCCATCAGGCTGCGCGTCTGCACGTCGAGCGCGCTGAAGGGCTCGTCCATCAGCAGGATCCGTGGGTTGTTGATCAAGCTCTGGGCCAGCGCCACGCGCTTACGCATGCCGCCGGAGAGCTGGTGCGGGTAGCGGTCCTCGAAGCCCGCCAGCCCGACGCGAGCGATCCAGTCTCGGGCGCGTTCGCGGGCGGCCCGCCCCCCGATTCCCTGGTACCGCGGGCCGGCGGCGACGTTCTCGACGACGGTCTTCCAGGGAAAGACCGCATCGCTCTGAAAGACGTAGCCGATGCCATCAGCGATGCCCTTGACGGGGCGACCCTCGACCCGGACCTCGCCGGCGCTGGCCAGCTCCAGGCCGGAGATCAGCGCCAGCGTCGTCGATTTCCCGCAACCGGTGGGCCCGACGACGGCACAAAATTCACCCGGGGCCACCTCCATGGTCAGGTCCCGCAACGCCGTGTAGATGCCGCCTTTCGGGGTGGCGAACCGCTTGGTGACGCCCCGCAGCTCGATCGACGGGCTGGCCATTGCCGCCACCGTAAATGGGCAACACGGCCGTTGAAAAGCCTTGCGGAGTTTGCGACCGTTTTGGTCGTTGTGGTCGCTTCCCGCGGGCGCAATCAGAGGCTACGATGGATTCGCATGCATCGCCTCCGCCTGAGCCTGGCGTCGCGGATTCTCGTTTTCCAGCTCGCGATCGTGCTGGGCGCGCTTGTCGTCGGCGCGGTTATCTCGATCGCGGTGGAGCGCCAGCGGCTCGACTCGCAATACGAACAGAAGGCGCTAACCGTCGCGCAGTCGGTCGCCGGCATGTCTGCGGTCCGCGATGCGCTGACGACTTCGAATCCGTCAGGGACACTCCAACCGCTCGCCGAAGGCGTCCGCCAGGCGACCGCGGCTAGCTTCATCGTGATCGCCGGTGCTAACGGCATCCGCTATTCGCACCCGAACGCCGCGCTGATCGGCAAGCCGATCGATGAGGACCCGAGCGCAATCCTCAAGGGTCAAACCTTCATGGGCATCCAACAAGGCACGCTCGGACCCTCCGCCCGTGGAAAGGCGCCGATCTTCGACGGCACCGGACGAGTGGTCGGCATTGTCTCCGTCGGCTTCCTCGAGACGGCGCTCGGTCCGGGTCGCCAGCTAATGAATGAGGTTCCGTTGCTGGCTTCGTATTTGCTGGTCGCCGTGGCCCTCGGTGTGATCGGGTCACTGCTGCTGGCGCGGCACCTGAAACGGCAAACCTTCGGACTGGAACCCCAGGAGATTGCAACACTGCTGGAGCAGCGAGAAGCCAGCCTGCATGGCATTCGCGAAGGAACGATCGCGAACGACCTCGAAGGACGAATCACGCTAATCAACGATGAGGCGCGACGCCTGCTCCGGTTGCCGGATAACGTCGAGGGCAAGCGACTTCGTGACGTGCTCCCGCCCGGCCGGGTGCGGGACGTTTTGATCGGTGAGACGACGGGTGCGGACGAAGTCGTGCTGGCGGCCGACCGGGTACTGGTGGTGAGCCGAATGCCGGTCGTCGTGCGGGGCCGCACCATCGGCTACGTCGCAACCTTCCGCGATCGCACAGAGCTCGAGAGCCTGCTGCGCGAATTGGACAACGCCCGCAGCGTCACCGAGGCTCTACGCGCCCAGGCGCACGACTTCTCCAACCGCCTCCACACGATCGCCGGCATGATCGAGCTCGGACACCAGGAGGAAGCGATCCAGCTGACCACCGAGTCATCGAGCGTTTCGCAGGAATTGACCGAATCCTTGCTCGAGCGCGTCGGCGACCCGGTCCTGGGCGCATTGCTCCTGGGCAAATCGGCTGTGGCCGCGGAGCGGGGCATCCAGTTTCGCTTGTCGCCCGACAGCCGACTCGATGGCGACGCCGGCCACCCGCGTGACTTGATCACGGTGGTCGGCAACTTGATCGACAACGCGCTAGACGCTGCCGCCACCTCATCGAACGGAGGTCCGCGCTGGGTTGAAGTCTCGATCCACAAGGCGGACGGCGATGTCGTCATCCAGGTGCATGATTCGGGACCTGGGATCGCCAGCGATGAGCTAGGGCAGATCTTCTCTGAGGGCTACACCACGAAGCTCGCCGGCCCCGGCTCTCGGCGGGGACTCGGCCTCGCGCTCGTGCAGCAGGTGGCATCGCGTCGGGGCGGTGAGGTCACGGTCGTCAACGAGGGCGGCGCACTGTTCACGGTCCGGCTCCCACTCAGCGCGAAACCGGTGTCGGTGGCAACACCATGATCCGAACGCTGATCGTCGATGACGACTTCCGGGTGGCGGCGCTCCATCGCGCCTACGTCGAAAAGGTTCCCGGGTTCACCGTGGTGGGCGAGGCGGGCACCGGCGCCGACGCACTACGCCTGATTGCTCAGACGAAACCCGACCTTGTCCTGCTCGACATCTATCTGCCCGATATCTCCGGCCTGGACGTGATGCGCTCCATCCGGGAAGCCGGCGCTTCTCGCGTGGATGTGATCGCGATCACCGCGGCTCGCGACGTCGAGAGCCTGCGGTCGGCGATGCACGGGGGTGTCGTCCACTATCTGATCAAACCGTTTCGATTCGCCGCACTCGAGGAGAAGCTGCAGAGTTATGCCGCCATGCACCGGCGGCTGACGCAGCTTTCGGAGGCGGACCAGCACGCGGTCGACACGCTCTATCACATCCTCAGGCACGGTGCCGGCGAGACGCTGCCCAAGGGCCTGTCCCGGCCGACCCTCGACTTGGTTACCCGCATACTGCACGAGGCCGAGCACGACCTGGCCGCGGCGGAGGTCGCCGACCTCGCCAGCTTGAGCCGGGTCACCGCCCGGCGTTACCTCGACCACTTGGTGCAGTCAGGACGGGCCGAGGTTGTGATGCGGTACGGATCGCCGGGCCGGCCCGAGCACCGGTACCACCTGGTCGCGGCTCGCTCGCTGACGGGCCCCGCGACTTAGCGGGCGCGCCCCAACGTCATCGCGGCGGCCGTTCTCGTTCGGACGCCCAGTTTGTCGTAGACGTGCTCGAGGTGCTTCTGCACCGTCCGCGGGCTGAGTGAGAGACGACCGGCGATCTGGATGTTCGTCTTGCCATCGCCCACCAGGACGAGGACCGCGTGCTCTCGACTCGTCAGCGAGGCCAGGGTCGTCGCGGGCGTGGACGAGAGCAGCCGCTCAGCCGCCTCGGCGCGCTCTCGGAGCGCGGATCGTCCGGCGATATTCCGGTAAGCCTGCACCAGGTGGGGCCGCAGCAGGTCGAGCAGGGACCGGTCGCGCTCCGAGAAATCCCGCCGGGCGCGGTTCAGGGCGATCCCGATGACCAGGCCATTTGACGAAGGGATGGTCACGGCCATCTGGTAGTTGATCCCGACGGCGCGAAAGAATTCCTGGTACAGGTCGAGCCGCCGGAATTCGGTGAGGCTGAGGAAGTCGGAGACCTTCCGGGGTTGGCTCTCGCGAGTACGCGCGTAATGGTTGATCAAAGGGTGCTGGTAAGCAAGGCGCTCGAAGGTCGCGATATGTGCGGCACCGATCGCGCCAGCAGGCTCCTGGACCGTGAAGGCGCGCTGGCGCCGCGTATCGATCTCGTTGTAGGTAAGCATGTCGCTTTCGATGAGGTGGCTGACACCCGCCATCGCCCGCCGCGGAAAGTCATCCATACGCTGGATCGCATGGATCTGGCGTACGAAGTCCAACACCGACTGGTAGTCCGACGGTCCCAGCCGCTCCACGAACCCTCTCCTGGCAGGCAGCATACGCCTTATGGCGTATTGACGCCACGGATGAGACCGCTTAGAGATAAAGGGAAGGCGACCGTGCGTGGTGCCTGGAGCACCGAGGAGGGAACATGCGTGCACGAGTGCTGGCGGCCATCGCCGGCCTATCAACCGTGATCTGGATGGCGGTGCCCGTCACCGCCGCCGCCGCGGCCTCACCCCAGACCTTTACCATCGGCGTCGACCACGCTGATCCGGCCAACCAGCAGCTCGACGCCAACGGCGTTCCTACCACGCCGCCGGGCGTACAGCCGAAGGTTTTCGAGTACACGGATTTCTTCACCCGCTCGCTGAAGGTGCACCAGGGGGACACCGTCGATTTCCGCTTCGCCATTCCAGACCACCTGATCCAGGTGGCGTCAAACGAAGCAGCCGCCCGTCAGCAGCTGCCGTTGTTTACACCGGATGAGAGGACCGCGACGGAGGGGAACGCTCTCGGTTCGGGCGGACCGAAAATCGTGCTCGGCCCAGCCGTGTTCCTCGGCTTCAGCGGCGCTGGTCCGGACTGCGGAACGCTGGATAACAAGTGCGTCTTCGATGGCTCGGGCCCATCGGCTCCCGGATTTGTTGGGTCGTCCCCAGACTGGTTGGTCCAAATCAATGTTGCACCTGGCACCTACACGTACTTCTGTCACCTTCATCCAGGGATGCGCGGATCGCTCAAGGTGGTGCCGAACAACGCCGCCGTTCAGTCCCAGAATCAGATCGACCGAGAATCGGCGACGCAGTTCCGTCGCGACCAGCGCGAGGCCGTGGCCCTCTATGACGAGGCAAACCAGGTGGATGCGCAGCAGGAGAATTCCGGACCCGCGGTCTACAACGTCCATGTTGGCGTAACCAGTCGCGATCGGCACAT
>DATBYO010000137.1:0-18608 GCA_036513655.1 Candidatus Dormiibacterota bacterium
AGGCGCAACCGACGGCCGGCGCCTTCAGCGATGTACAGCTTGCCACCCGGTGCGATTCCGATCCCGAAGGGATCGTAGAGCTTAGCGTTGATTCCCGGCCCGTCATCACCACTGAATCCAGGCGTGCCGGTGCCGGCCACTGTGGTGATCTTTCCATTCCGATCGATACGCCGAATCCGCTGGTTGTTCGAGTCGGCAACGTAGAGATTTCCGGCTGAGTCGAACGCAAGGCCGTTCGGGTTGTTCAGCTGGGCTGCAGCAGCCGGCCCGCCATCCCCGCTGAAGCCGCACGTGCCGGTTCCCGCCACGACGCTGATGACTCCCGCTGGACTCACGCGGACGATCCGGCATCCGCCGATCAGGTTAGCCATTACAGCGTTCGGCGCACCGTCGGCCACGTACAGGTTGTCGGATGCGTCGAATGCCAGGTACCGCGGAAGCCACATCGGCGCCGGCAGCGATGACGCGTCGAGACTGGTGACGGTCCCATCCGGGGTGATCGGGCGCACCCGACCGTTGAACGAGTCCGCCACGTACAGGGTGCCATGGCTGTCGAACGCGAGGCCGAGCGGGGCGTAGAACCGGGCGGCCGTCGCCGGACCGCCATCGCCCGAGAAGCCCTCGTTTGGGTCTGGGTTCGAGTAGGTAGCTCGCTCTAGGGTGGACGGACCGCTGCCGGCAAACGTACTGATGACTCCATTGGAGTCAATGCGCCGGATCCGATCCCCCCAGTAGTCGGCGACGTAGAGGTTGCCACGGCGGTCAAAAGCGATCCCCGTCGGCGCCTGGAGATCCGCTTTTGTCGCCGGGGCACCATCTCCGCCTTCGGCAAAAACACCAGTTCCAGCGACGATTGCGAGGCGCCCATTCTTCTGCAGCCGGAACACCCGCTGGCCGGAGTAGTCCGACACGTAAACACTTCCGTCGGCTCCGACAGCAATTCCTTCCGCTGCCTTGAACGTGTGCTGAGGCACGACGCTCGGGACGACCCTCGGCGCGGCCACGCGATGCTGAATCGCCCAGATCTGAACGAACCCGATACTCGCGATTGTGGCGAGCGCCAGGCCCAGTGCCAGCGCGGTCTGCGGGCGCCGCCAGGCCCCGGGGCGCTGTTGCCAGGTGTGCGTCGCCCTCTCGAGAATGTGCGTGGCCTCCCTCTCGGGAACCGCGTCAGCCCGCAGGTGAACGTAACGGCGGAGTTCCTCGACGTCCTTCATCGTGTTACCTGCTCGCTTGGCGTCGAATAATCTGCAAGGGAGTCTTCGAGTCGCCGCAGCCCTTCATAGAGACGGCTCTTTACGGTTCCCTCCGGAATGCGGAGTTCGGTTGCGATCGCCTTCAGTGTTAGGTCCTCAAAGAAGTGCAGAAAGATGACGGCGCGCAACTGCGGAGAGAGCCTGGCGACCGCGCGCCCGACATCCAGATGTTCCGTGGCATCGGGTTGGGACCCACGGCTGACGACGTGCTCCGTCAGCGTCAGCCAGCGCATCCACGGACGCCGTCGCCAGCGAAGGCACTCGCGAAGGACGATCCTTCGCAACCATGGGCCGAATGCGGATGTTTCCCGCAAGCTTTTCCGGCGCCGCCAGGCAATCACAAAAGCCTCCTGAAGAGCATCTTCGGCAGCGCTGAGATCATGAAGAACAAAGTCCGCGTACTGGAGCATCGACCGAGCGTATTTCTCCATCAACGCCTCGAAGGCTCTGGATTCATCGACCATCGTCCCCTGCTCTTCCGCCACCATGCCGATCAACCTATTAGAGGGCTTGGTGGGCCGGAAAAGTTGACTGACGTTAACCCAAACGTGAGCTAAGCGGTCCGCTTCTCCGCGTAAAGCGCCTCGATCTCGGCGCCGTACTTCTCGGCGATCCGCTTCCGCCTGACCTTCATGCTGGGGGTCAGTTCGTCGCCGACGACAAAGTCGCCATCGAGGATGCGCCACTTCTTGATCTGCTCCGGATGCGAGAGCCCACGGTTGACGTTTTGGACGGCCTCATCGACGAGCCGTTTCGCGCCGGCGTCGTCGGGCCCGCCCTTGGCTTCGGCCGCGTCGCGATCGAGGGTGAATAAGGCCGCCACAAAAGGGCGGCCATCGCCGAGGACCACCGCCTGGGCGATGCCTCGCCGGCTGCGCAGCTGTGTCTCCATCGCCCCCGGCGCGACGTACTTCCCTCCCGACGTCTTGAACAGATCCTTCTTCCGATCGGTGATCTTCAGGAAGCCGTCCTTGTCCAACTCGCCGATGTCGCCGGTCTTGAGCCAGCCGTCGACGAGCGCTTCCTGGGTCGCCTTCGGATCCTTGTAGTAGCCGCTGAAGACGTTCTTGCCTTTGACCAGGATCTCCCCGTCGGACGCAATCCGGACCTCTACCCCGGGCATCGGCGGACCGACAGTGCCGAAACGCGCCTGACCCGGACGGTTGAAGGTGGCCGGCGCCGTCGTCTCCGTCAAACCGTAGCCTTCCAGGATCTCGAGCCCGAGGCCGTAGAAAAACCGCAGCATATCCGGCGATACGGCCGCGGAGCCGCTGATGCAAATCTCGATCTTGTCGAAGCCCAAGGTCTCGCGAATCTTCCGGAAGACGAGACGGTCGGCCAGTGACCACTGCCACTGCACCCAGCGCGAGGGTGCCTTTCCCTGCTCGTAGGCGGCCGTCCGCAGGGCGCCCATCAGCAGCGCCCAATCGCGAATGACCCGCCGCGGCCCGGTGACCTTGTCCATCCTGCCCCGGATGCCGGCGTAGATTTTTTCCCACAGCCGCGGCACCGAGGTGAAATACGTGGGATGGACCTCGCGCACCATCGGCATCACCTGGTCGACGCTCGGACAGAAGTAGACCTCGCAACCGGTGCACAGCTGGCGAAGCTCGCTGACAACGCGCTCCAGGATGTGCGCCAGCGGTAGGTAGGACAGCACTCGGTCGGCAGGATCACCGCGGAAGCATTGCAGGGTGGTGAACGCCGTCCACGTGAGGTTGCGATGGGTCAGGATGGCCGCTTTGGGAACCCCCGTCGTGCCCGAGGTATAGATGAAGCTGGCGGTGTCTTCGGGACGGACGGCCTGCCAGCGGCTGGCTAGCAACCCGGGGCGGCCGCGGCCAAACTCATCGCCCCGACGCAGCGCCTGCTCCCAGGTGAGCACCCAGCCCTCGGTTTCCGGCGCATCGCCCTCGATCAGGATGACCCGCTGCAACCCGGGCAGCTCGCGCCGCATGGCGAGCACCTGGTCCAGCAGCTTGCGCTCTTCGACAATGAGTACCTTCGATTCTGAGTGCGTCAACAGGTAACGCACCTGGTCGGGCGCCAGGGTCTGATACACCGCGACGGTGACGAGGCCGCCGTGCGAGATGGCGAGGTCCCCGATCTGCCATTCGGGCCGGTTCGCCGACCAGAGCGCGACCCGATCCTGGGGGTTCAGGCCCTCGGCGAGCAGGCCATTGCCCAGCCGGCTCACCGCCCGGGCGTAGTCAGCCCAGCTGATCGGTGCCCAGCGCTGGCCGGTCTTGAAGTAGAGCGCCGGTGCGTCGCCCCGCCGGGCCGCCGTTCGCTGGAAGAGCGCGGGGACGGTTTCCGGCTGTTCGGACGGCTCGGCGGCAAGCTCAGGCGCACGAATTGCCGCGTTCATGCCGCCCACTATAGGAGAACTCCGGCGCTTCCCATAGGTCTTTGGCGAGTCGTTACGTATCCTTAGGAACAGACATGGTTGTGGGCACCTGCGAGCTCATCTTCCATCTACCGGAGAACCACAGCCTGAAGGGAAAACGCCAGGTGAGCCGTTCGTTGGTGCAACAAATCCGGGGGCGTTTCAACGTGTCCGTCGCCGAGGTGTCGGACCTGGACCACTGGCAGACGCTGGCCATCGGCGTGACCTGCGCCACCAATGACAGCCGGCATGCCAATGAGGTGTTGAGCAAGGTCGTTGACTTCGCCGAGGACCACAGTAGTGGGGCCGTCTTGCACCAGCACCACATCGAGATCCTCCGCACATGAATCCGCCGACTCGCACCGTCAGCAATGAGGTGGGCACGGTTGAGGAGGGACCGATCGCGGAAGTGCTGGCCGCACTGTCCCGCGATGATCCCAATGGCGTCGTCGCCGCGCTCGATGGCCAGTTGCACCACGGCCGGCCGGGCAGTCCGGCGGCCGTACGCCAGCAGGTTGGCGAGCGGCTGGCGACCGCGCTGGCCGAGCAGTCAGGGCGCGTTACCCGGTGGATCGACGCCCTGACGGCGTCGCCGTCGCCAACGGCGCGCCAGGTTGCCTGCCTGCTGCTGGCGAGTCGCTACCCTGATGATCCGGTGGGCGTGCTCCGCAGCGCCGAAGTCCTCGCGGAAGACCCCCATTGGGAAGTGCGAGAGGCCGCCGGCGGGCTCCTCGGCACGCTGCTCGACCGCGACTTCGATCGGGTGCGCAGCCGTCTCGAAGTTCTTCGATCATCGAAGTCGGAGAACCTTCGCCGCAGCGTCGTCCTGGCCGTCAAGTACGCGGCGCGGCGTGACCGACCGGAGCGCGTCCCGGACTTGCTGGCGTTGCTGGCCCCACTGCTGCGGGACCAGGAGGCCTACGTGCGCCGCAACCTCGGGCCCTCGGCCATCGGCGACGCGTTGCTGCGGGTGGATCCCAAGGAGACGCTCAAGTGTTTGCGCGAGTGGTCCCACGATCGCGATCAGACGGTTCGCTGGAACGTGGCCATGGCCTTTTCCAGCGCGATCGGCTCCTTCCACTGGCCGGCGGCGAAGTCGACCCTCGAACGCCTCGCAAAGGGCCCCGAGCCGCTCGTGCGCAATGCCGTGGCCAAGGCGATGCGCCGCTCCCGGCAGCGCTACACCGATGAAGTCGAGGAAACCCGGCTGCGCTGGCTCAAAGATCGCGACCGCGCCCCCACCGCCCAGCTGATGGGGCCGTTAAAGAAGCGATAACCATCTATTTGTCCCTCCCCCTCCGGGGGAGGGCAGGGTGGGGGCCCTGCTCCGTACGATGAATTAGCGTGAGTCAAACCGCACGGCCCTCTTCCCCATCGTTTGTCGAGGCGTTCCAGGCGACGCTGCCCTGGCCATTGGATCCGTTCCAGGTGGAAGCCATCGACAAACTCGAGGCCCATCAAGGGGTCCTGGTCTCCGCTCCGACGAGCTCCGGCAAGACGGTGATCGCCGACTACGCCATCTTTCGCGCGCTGGAGACGGATGCCCGCGCGATCTATACCACGCCGTTGAAGGCGCTCTCCAACCAGAAATTTCGCGACTATCAGCGGCTTCATGGCGAGGGATACGTTGGGCTCGTTACCGGCGAGAACACCATCAACCCGTTAGCACCGGTCGTCGTCATGACGACCGAGATCCTTCGCAACCTTATTTATGAAGACCCGCAGCGCCTGGAGCGGGTCCGCTACGTCATCCTGGACGAGGTCCATTACATCGATGATTTCCCGCGCGGGGCTGTCTGGGAAGAGATCATCATCCAGGCGCCACCCCACATCAAGTTCATCGGGCTCTCCGCCACCATCAGCAACTTCCAGGAGGTCGCGGAGTGGATGAGCCTGCAGCGGGGCGACATCGCGACGGTGAGTGTGACGAAACGTCCAGTCGAGCTTCGGCTCTGGCTAGCGATGCGCAACGAGTTCTATCCCCTGCTCGATCCGCAGGGTGGCATCCCGCGGGAAACCCGCCAGCGGGCGCAGGCGGAGACGTCCACCGATGTCCGGTTGTCGCAGCTGCGGCGGACGCCCGAAAACGACCTGCTACCCGTGGTCGATCGCCTGCGGCGTCGGGAGTTTTTGCCGGCGATCTACTTCATCTTCTCCCGGCGGGGCTGTCGCGAGGCGCTGGCCCGCTGCGCGACCCACGGCTTCGACCTGACCAGCGAGGCGGAAAAGGCCGAGATCGACGCGACGGTGAAGCGCCGCCTGGACCAGATCGAGGACCGCGATGAGTCCGAGCTGTACCGCGAGCTGCTCGACGGCCAGACGCTCCGCCGCGGGCTGGCGATGCACCATGCGGGCCTGCTCCCCTACCTCAAGGAGCTCGTCGAAGACCTCTTCCAGCGCGGCCTGATCAAGGTGGTCTTCGCGACCGAGACGTTGTCGCTGGGCATCCACATGCCGGCCCGGGCCTGTGTCGTCTCGTCGTTCACCAAGTTCGACGGAAAAGACTTCGCTGCGCTCACCTCCGGCGAGCTGACTCAGCTCATGGGGCGGGCCGGGCGACGAGGGATCGATCCCATCGGGCATGGGGTGATCCTGAAAGAGCCCGACGTCGACATCGGCACCATCTACGAAGCCGCGACTGGCGAGGAGATGACGGTGGAAAGCAAGTTCGCGCCGACCTACAACATGGCGCTGAACCTGCTTCGCTTCCACGGGCCCGACGAGGTCGACCTGCTGATGGAACGATCCTTCGGGCAGTACCAGAAGGTGGTGGCCCGCCAGGGGCTCGACGACCGCCTGGCCAATCTGCGACAACGGCTGGCCGACGTGGTCGCAAGTCGGTTCGCCGCCGAGGGCGAGCCCTGCTGTACCGAGCGAACGTTCAGCACGTTTGTTCGCGCCGAAGAGGAAATCGGCTCCCTGCGAGCTCGGATGCGCCGGCTACGCCGGGAGCACTGGCATGGACGAGGCCGGCGCCGCCGCAGTGGGTCGACCCGGGAAGCCGGTGGCCTGACGCTGGCCGAGCTCAAGGCGGAGCTCCAGACATGGCAGAACAAGCTCAGCGAGCTGCCCTGCCGCAAGTGCCCGTTCCTCGCCGAACACCGCGCTCACCATGAGGAGGTCCGCGAGTTGCAAGCGCGAATCCGGGCCTCCGAGCACGACGCTGAACGAAGCCAGGGCGAGTACCGGCGACGGATGCACGCGCTGCGCGGCGTGCTCGGCGACCTTGGCTTCCTCGAAGGGGCGGTCCCCACCGAGAAGGGTCTGCTCGCATCCCGGATCTACGGCGAGAACAGCCTGATCATCACCGAGGCGATAGCCGACGGCTGGCTGGAAGAGCTCACGCCGCCGGAGCTGGCCGCCTCCCTGGTGATGGTCACGGCGGAGGATCGCAATCGCGACCGCCCGCGCCCGCGCCGACGCCTGCCCACCAGCGGGGTCGCGCTAGCCCAGAAGCGACTTCGCATCATCTATTACCGCTTCTCCGCGCGGGAGAAGGATCGCGGCGAAGAGAACCTCCGACCGTTGTCGTCCGACTACGTCAATTTCACCTACGACTGGTGCAGTGGCCGCTCCCTGACGGAGTTGCAGGCACCCATGGATGTCGAGCTGGGTGACGCGGTCAAGGCGCTGAAGGGCCTCTACAGCGCCCTCCGCCAGATCGAGTGGGCGGTGGCGGGCCAGCCCTCGCTTCGCAAGCTCGTGCTCAAGACCCGGGAGAGCCTGGAGCGAGACCTGATTACTCGGGTCTAGCCGATTATTGTCTCCCGCTTTTCCACGCCGGGGCGGGGCCCCCTTAGTCGCGCCCCTCTTCCTGGGCGAGCTTCTCGGAAATCCGGTAGACCTGTTCCGGCAGGTCGGCGATGTCGTAGAAACGGAGCGGTTTCTTCAGCCGCTTCGCGATCCCGAGCTGCACCTTGACCCCCAAACTCATCGTGCCGAAGACCCAGACCTCGTCACACCGAGAGAGCAGGTTGTTGATGGCCTCCCGGACGAGTTGCTTGGGCACCGTGTGTAACAGGTAGTAGTCGAAGAGCATGAAGGGGTTGATCGGCACGTAGCCTTCGTCCAGGACCAGTTTCGAGACATGCATCCGCCAGAAGAAGTTGCGGTTCGACATCGCGATGTAGATCAGCTTCTTCGGGTGGCGGAGCGTCTGCTCGAGCTGCTCCAGCGGACTGGCTTCGGGAACCGGGGAAAAGATGGAAGCGAGGATGTCCTCGGCGGATTTGCCGCCGACCGGCAGCTCGCCGGGCGCCGTCAGGGGAGCGGGCGGGGCTTCTTCAGGCTCGACGGCATCGCGCTCCCGATCGGGCGACATGTTGTCGGAAGTTTAGGCGCCCACCAATTGAGCGTCAAGCAAACTCCGCACAATCGGACGGAGCCGCCGCAGCGCGCGGTCCAGCAGAGCCCGGTTTTCCGCCGCATTCAGCCACCGACTCGCGCCCGACGGATGGGGCAGCGGCACCAGCCGCGGGTAGGCCGGTGCGCGTGGCGAGAGCTCGCGCCCGGACAGGTCGAACACCCGGCCGACCAGCGCATCGAGGGGGCGACCCGGGAGGAAGCGTTCATGCGCTAAACCGCCGACCAGGATCAGCAGCTCGGGCTTGATCAAGGCGAGCTGCCGATCGAGATGCGACCGGCAGAGATCGACCTCGGCGCGGCTCGGGCGGCGGTCTCCCCCACCCGTCCCTTTTCCGGGAAAGCATTTGGTGACCGACGTCATGTAAATCTGGCGCCGGACTTGTGCCTCGGAAGCAAAGCCCGCGCGGATCAACCAGCTCATCAGGATCTTTCCGGACCGTCCTTGAAACGGCAAGCGGCGGACCGCTTCGACAGCGCCCGGCGCCTGCCCGATGAGCATCATGCGGTTGTCGGTATAGCCGCTCAACACAGGGGCGGCCTGACTCAAGTAGCCGGCCTCGACGCACCGGGTGCACGCGAGGATCTCGCGGTGGAGTTGCGCGAGGGTCACCCGTCAACCTTACGGTCGCGACCCCATGGCGGTTGCAAGGCGCACCGCCTCCCCGCCGTTTGAATCTATGTGAGGAGGGAGATTCTTCTTTTGGCTGTCGCCCTCGTAATGTCGGGTTGCGGGGCGCCGATCGCGGCGTCGTCGGCGACGGCCGCAAAGACCTACAGCGCCACAGTGCTCGCCGACCATCCGGCTGCGTATTGGCGAATGGATGAAACGACCGGCAACACCATGGCCGACGCCAGCGGCAATGCCAACCAGGGTCGGTACGTCGGCACCTACACGCTCGGGCAGGCGGGCGCGATCGCCGGGGATGGCAGTACCGCGGTCGCCTTTGACGGCCAGAGCGGCGCCGCCACCATCGTGAGCTCAACCACGCTGCAGATGAACACGGTCACGATCGAGCTCTGGGTCAACAAACGAGCCGATTCGGAATACGGGGTGTACGTCGCGAAGAACTTCGAATCGGGAGGCGGTGCGGGCAGCGGCTGGTTTCAATTGCTGAACAGCCATCACAACGGCACCCTGGAGTTTCGGGTGACGTCGGACGGTGCGCCGGCACTCGTGTCAAACGCCACACTCGCGCTCAACACCTGGTACTACGTGGTGGCGACCTACGACGGCGCCGTCGCCAAGCTCTATGTGAACGGCAAGCTGGACAGCTCGCTCAAAGTGGCCGCAACCCCAAAGCAAACGGCCGACCCGATGTTCATCGGCCGGCGGATGGACGGCCTGTTCAATCAGGCCGCCATCGGTCAAGTCGCGATCTATCCGGTCGCGTTATCGGCTGACCGAATCGCCGCCCACTGGCGGGCAGCGGCGAAGACGCCTTAACTCGGAGCACCACGCGCGATGACGCTCATGCTATGAAGGGGTCATGCGGCGAGGCGACTTCGAGGGTCTGGTGCGTCGGTATCTCGACGGCGAGCTAGAACCGCGGGGTTTCACGCTCACACCGCAGCCTCCGGCGGACTGCGACGACGGGCAGCCCCGCGCCGTCTACGAGGCCAAGCCAGACGACTTCAACCGTCGCTATCCCATCCTCGCCGCTAGTGGCGATGCGCCGTGCATCGACTTGTGGGTCGAACTCGAGTCGACCACCGGACGAATCAGTGCCGCCCTCGAAGGCCCGTCGGTTCAAGAGGTCGCGGACAGGCTCGGTCTTGCCAGACGGCCGGCGTCCAGCGCTCCCAACGCCGACCTGGCGGCTCAACTAACCGACCTGGCCGAACGTCTCGCCGAACTCCTCGATGCCGCAACCTAGCGCCGTGGTCGACGTCATCGACCGCTCCGACTGGCCCGAGCGTTGAAGACGCGCGGCGGCGGAAATTTGGCTGGCAGGTCGGCGGCCTCCACCTGGTACAGCTGCTCCGGGGCAGGCAGGCCATGGAAATGATGCAGCCCGAGGTCTTTGAAGCCGACCCCCGCCGGCTCAGAGCCTGCCACCGCGTCCCGCAGCGCGCCCGACACAAGGATCTGACCACCGTTGCTCGCGAAGCAGATCCGGGAGGCAGTGTGGACGGCGAGACCGACGTATCCCGTGTCGGTCAGCGTCGGACGGCCGGTGTGCATGCCGATCCGCACTCGGACCTGAAGGCCGTCCGGCCAGGCACGAGCCCGGATGTTGCGCTGGATGGCGAGCGCCGCTTCGAGGCCGGCCAGGGCCGGGACGAAAACGGCAAACATCTCGTCGGCCCGGGTTTCCACCTCCCGGCCACCCGCGGCGCGAATGGCAGCCCGGAGCAGGCGCCGCACATCGGACAAGAACCGCTCGTATGCATCGCCAAGGCGTCGCACCAGACCGCTGGAGTCCTCGATATCGGTGAACAGGAAGGTGACCAATCCGGTCGGCAGCGTGCGGACCTCGCTGGCGCGCGCCTGGATCTCCCCGTGCATCCACTCGTTTTCCATCGCCAGCGTCACCGCTGCGGTCACCGTCTTCGCCAGGTCGGGATCGGTGAGGATAGCGGGATCGTGGACCAGCGCGCTCATCCGCTGGCCATGACGCTCGAGGAGCGTGACGGCGCGACCCTCTCCCTCACCCGGAAGCGACGCCGCCTCGCCTCTGCCGTCTAGATAAGCCGCAACCGACTCGGACCAGTACAGGACCATCAGCGTCGGATCACCCAGCACGGTCCGCAGCCGCTCTTCCAGCTGCGCCGGCGTCCCCAATCCACCGAGCTCGATCACCGCCTTGCCCGCGGCCGCCTGCCGGCTCTGGGAGCGCAACTGGCCGGTCATGAAGCCGACCGGAACGATGCCGTACTTCTTGGCCGCTTTCAGGAGCCTGGTTCGCGCCCGATCTCGTGCTGCTTCATTCTCGAACCGGACCTGGTTGAAGCGCGCGAGGGCGTTGCGCACGTGGGCCTGGTCGTTGATGGGCAGCCGGCGGCCACCGCGTGAGTCGATGTACGCGAAGGCGCTGTCGGGTAACCGAGCACGCGCCTTTTCATCCAGTTGGGGCATGGCGTGACAGTAGCCATGATCGCAAATGACGACCCTGTAACGGCATCGCAACAAGGCTGTGGAAGGGAGGTCGGGGGGAACAGGAGGGGCGAACACCAACGGTTACTGGGGTGGAGGCGCTTGAATGAACCTAGAGAACCTCGTCGTCCTCGTCCTCGTCGCCGCGGTGTGTGGTTTCGTCGCCGATCGCATGACCCAGGGCCGGCTGCCGTATGGGCTGGTTGGCGCGATCTTTGGCGCGCTGGTCGGCTCCTGGCTTCTGGTCGAGATGTTCAAGTGGAAGATCCCGGGTGACATGACCGCCGGCGGTATTCCCGTCCTTACCGCCATCCTCGGGGCTGCCGCGATCATCTTCATCATGTCGGTGGTGTCGCGCTCGACGACCTTGCGCCGGACGCCGCTCTCCCGCAAGCGTTCCTAGACTCGGTTCCTCCGACGCGCCCGGGCGTAGGATGACCGCGTCATGATGAACGAGCAACCGACACAACAGGAGACGCGACCGAATCCGCCGGAACCTTCGACTGGCCGCCTGCAGGTCCTGGCGACCGAGCATTGGAGTCTTCTTGCTACGCGCTCGCTGACGTACACGGAGTCGTTCACTCGGGTCAGCATGTTCCTTTCGGTCCTCACCGGAGCCGTGGTGGCGCTGGCACTGTTCGCCCAGGTGGACCACTTTCACGAGACCTTCCTGACGGCCGCCATCTTCATCCTCTTTGTGGTGGCCTTCGTCGGCCTGGTCACCCTCAGCCGGGTGGGTGCCCTGAACCGCGAGAACTTCCGTTTGGTTACCGGCATGAACCGGCTGCGTCACGCCTACCTGGAGATGTATCCAGATCTGGAGACCTACTTCGTGGCGAGCAGCCACGATGACTTCCGGGGGTTTGGGGTGACGATGAGCCTCCCGATCGCGGCACGGCTGACTTTCTTCGCCAGTCTGGCGCAGGGATTCCAGAGTCTCCCCGCGATGTTGGCCGTGATCGTGACGATGGTGGCCGGCTTGCTGGGGGCGCTGCTCGCGGCGGCCTTCGGTGCGTCAACGCTGATCGCGGTGATCGTGGCCGCCATCGTCTTCGTGCTGGCGAACGTGGCGATCGGATTCACTGCTCAGCGTGCTTTTTTCGCGTTCGCCCGGGAGATGCCCGCACGCTTTCCCTCACCGAGCGAGCCGCCGGCCGAAAAATAGGCTCTAGTTCCGGTTGGCGTCCTCGATGACCGACAGGAAGTTGCCGGCGGGATCCTTGAACCAGGCGATGTCCGGGCCCCGGTTCTGCTGCCGGCCCCGGAGGATGCCTTTCTGGTCAGTTTTGGGACCAGTCTCGTAGTGCTCGAACTGCACGCCCCGACGTGTTAGCTCGTCCACCGCCTCATCGATGTTCTCCACCTGGAAATTTAAGATGGTGAACGTGGCCGGCTGGTGATCACTCTTCGAATAGACAAATACCGACCCTCCGGCGGGCAAATGGAGCCTCGCCCCCACGCCATCGGGCTCGACCTTCAGTCCCAGCGTCTTTGAATAGAAGTCTTTGGCCTTGGCCAGGTCGTTAACCGAAAAACCGCTAAACGCGCCTTTTGCCTTGAACATGGTCCTCTCCTTCCGGTCAGGCGGTACGTTGGGGCGTCACGGGTAGCTCACCACGGTGACCGGGACGTCCGGGTTGGCGATCGTCGACGACCCGCCGGTGTCGTTCACCACGTGCAGGATGCCTCCTTTGCCATGCGTGGCATCGAGGAAGATCGTCAACAGATCGTGGAGACTCGACGCCGGGAGCGTGGACGGAACCTGGAAGGCGTGGGCCGCGTAGATGTTGACGCCCTGGTTGAAGAAGCTGTAGCTGCCCATCCCGTATCCGGTGAAGCGCGTCACGTCGCGGGCGACCTTGAATGCCGCCCAGCCGTCGACGCCGGGCGCCTCCATCCACGCCGCCTGGCTTGGCGGATCGTAGGGCATCTCGTTCTGGAAGAAGATGACCCTGCCGCCATTTCCGTTCCAGACCACCTCGTACTTCTGGTAGTGCTCGACGAACAGCCCGTAGGCGGTCACGTTGTCACCGTTGACGACGACGCCGGTATCGGCGGTGTTGCTGGTCCAGCCGACCCCATTGCCATGGTCGGCCCGCCAGGCCCAGACGTCGTCGAGGATGGCGTTGTCACTGTTGACGACCAGGCTGGTTCTGGCTCTTCCGGCCGCGGCGCCGCCGATCCGGAAGAAGACGTCGTGGAGCGAGGTGGGAAGGGCCGACCGGCCGTGGCCCGCGTTGCCCTCCTGGCTCGAGCTTGATCGGTCGCCCTGCCCTTGTTGGCGATTGCCGCTGCCCACTTGCAGCAAAACGGGCGACGCCTCTGCGCCGGCGTCGAAGATGATCCCCGAAAGATCCACCCCGTCCGCGTCGTCAACGGTCATCGAGACCTTCCCATCCTCGGGGACGAGAGTCGGAAAGCCAAGCCCAAGCACCAACGTGTCCGGGCGCTTGACTCGAATGGTCTGATCCAGCGAATAGACGCCTGGGGTCAGGAGCAGGTCCTTGCCGCGATCCAGCTGCTTATTGATGGTCTGCGCGGAGTCCGTCGGCCGGGCGACGAAGAACCGACTGAGCGGAACGGACGAGCCGGGCGCCGAGCCGCTGCTCCAGGAGGTGCCCACCGAGTTGCGCTGTACCGCTGGCACGAAGACCTTGTAGTGACCCGCCGCGTCCAGGTAGAGGAATGGCGCCTCCCGGGTTACAGGGCTGGTCGGCAGGGTGGTGTACGGCGGGTTGGGGAAGCTCTGGGCCGGCGCGCCGACGACGCCCGAGAAGACCTGGTTCCAGACCGCGTTGGTCCAGGGGCCGCCGAGCGTGCTGTTCCTGGTCATCCACTGCTGTTGCGATCCGTTGACCACCAGGCTGCTGAATGCCGTATCGGCGATGAAGCCGCCACTGGCGTACGAGGGACCGGTGCAGTAGTCCATCAGGGTGGACTCGCCATTGACGTGGACCCGCCGCATTGGGGCAGCCTGCGACACGGCCCAGAATTCGCGGCTTCGGCAACCGCCTGGTTTGCTCACGTTGATCGTCAGGTTGGACATCGAGCGCCAGAAGTTGTTGAGCGCGGTGCAGAAGCTGCCCGCGCACTGGTTGTAGACGTCGATCGAGCCGTTGATCACGACATCGTTTGGTGAGAGGCCAAGGCCCGCCACGGCGGTGTAGTAGCCGACCTGGAAGCTGAGGGGATTGGCCGCGGAACCGTAGGTGCCGGGCTTGAACAGCAACGCGTAGCGCTGGGTACCGAATTGGTTAGAGACCTGTTGGCTGGCCACCGCGTTGACCGTTGCCTGGATCTGGCTCAACGGCATGCTCGGATCGAAGACGTAGACGTTGGCGCCGAAGTCCGGCTGCCCCGACCCGCCACCATGGTCAGCGGCGAACGCCGCGGAGACTCCCGCGGTAGAGGCCGCGGCCACCAGCATGCCGGCGACAAGGATCATGTTCAGCTGCCGCGAAAAGAATGTGCGCACCGTCATTTCCTCCTTCCCTCACGCGCTCGTCCGAGCCGTCTTCCCAATCGTACAAACTCTGAATCGCCTGGCGAGGAACATGGGCGGTGGCGTCGTGTAGCGTGCGCACCATGAACCTCGGCATCTTGCGCGAGCGCAATTTCAGGTTCTTCTGGCTGGCGGAAACCATCAGCAGCGTTGGTAATCCTTTTACCGAGCTCGCGCTGCCGCTGACCGCCGTGATCTTGCTCCAGGCCTCCGCCTTCCAGGTGGGGTTGCTGCGGGTCATGGAATACCTGCCGTTCGTCCTCCTCGGTTTGGGCGCAGGGGTGGTGGTCGATCGCTCACGGCCGGCGCCCCTGCTCATCGGCAGTGACCTCGGACGCATGGTCATTCTCCTGTCGGTGCCGATCGCCTTCTTCTCCGGCCATCTGTCGATCGCTCAGCTGTACATCGTGGCCTTCGCCGCGGGCATCCTCACGCTGCTCCAGGGGGTGGCGCAGCAAGCGGCGACGCGAGCCCTGGTTGAGCGCGATCGGTTGATCGAGGCCAACTCCAAGATTGGGATGAGCGAGGAAGCCGCCGGCGTGGTTGGACCGGGCGTCGCCGGTCTACTCATCGGTGCCACGTCGGCACCCGTCGCCATCCTCGTCGACGCCGTCAGCTTCGGTTTGTCCGCCGTCCTGGTCTGGCGCATCAGGTGGCGGGCCGAGATGCGAGCCAGGGCGCAAGCGGTCGAGCCCTTCCTTCGCCAGATCCGCGAGGGCCTGGCCTTCATCGTCCACCACCGCGTCTTGCTTCCGCTCGCCACCTCGATATCTACGCTCCGCTTTTTCAGCTCGATGTTCGTGGCCGTGGAGCTCGTGTACTTCGTGCGCGTCCTGCACCTGTCGCCGACGACGATCGGCCTGGTCTTCGCAGCGCTGGGACTCGGCGGCGTGAGTGGCGCGGCGGCCGCGGGCTGGCTGGGCCGGCGCTTCGGCGTAGGTTGGACGATCACTGCCGGGTTCGCCCCGGTGGGCACACTCCTCATCCCACTGGCCCCGGCGTCCGCGCCGATCCCCTGGTTGGTCGTAGGTGGGTTCCTGGGCGCCTTCTCCGTTGTCGCCTCGAACGTCAGCCAGCTCGGGCTGCGCCAGAGTATGACCCCGCGGCGTTTGCAGGGGCGGATGACCGCAAGCATGCGATTCGTGATCATGGCGCCGGCGCCGGTGGGTGCGTTCCTGGGGGGCACGCTGGGCACCTTCGCGGGACTCCGTTTCACGCTCTGGGTTGGTGCCCTGGGGGCCCTTCTGGCTGCGGTGCCCTTGCTTCTTTCACCAATGCCCGGCATCCGCGAGATCGCCGCCTCCGCTGCCGAGGCCGATGACGCGACGGCCAACGGCCTGCATCTGCCGGGGCAGCCTTGACGCCCTTCCTCGACTGATCTACGCTCTCGGCGAGGGATTCAGGGGTGGCTGACGAGAAGAGCGAAACCGACCTCGTTCGCTGCGAGGGGTGCCAGGAAATGGTCCACCCGGTGACCCAGCACGCGGTCAGCTTGGTCGCTGCCACCGTGGTCACCGTTCATTCGTGTCCGTCTTGTGGGGGGCAAAAGGTCTCGGTCGCGAGCCCCTCAGTTAGATGAGCGCGTCGGTCACCGCGTTGAGCTGCTCGAGCGTCGCCCCACGCCCCTCGCCGAATGCGGTATCAAAGGCCCGCTCGTCCAGTCGTAAGTGGATAGCAGCGAGGTCCTCACGACGAACGTGCTCATCCGCCGGCGGAAGGACGTTGTGTGTTGACTCAAGCATGCTATCCACCGCCCCGAATAATCGGACGGCGTCGGCGAGCGCTCCCTTGCGCAGCGCGACCCCGGCCATACCGGCGAGTCCTGCAGCGACGTCGCCGCTGGGCCCGGATCGCTGACGAAGCTGGAGGCTCTCCTGGAACCGTGCGGCCGCCGCCGAGAGGTCACCAGACTGGAGCGCGACGTGCCCCAGGTTGTGGAGCGCCCACGCGACGATCATGTTGTCGCCTAGTCCGCGACCCGTAGCCAGGGCTTGCTCGAATGACGGCGCCCCGCGAGCCGGATCACCCTCGCACCGGTCAACCTCCCCGAGGCTGATGGTCGCCATCGCGGTTTGCCAGGGGTTGTCGACGTCGGCCCGCTGGCGGATCGCCAGCGCCTCTTCGACGAGGGCGCGCGCGCGGACGTAGTCGCCGCCGGCGCAGGCGAGCCGACCGAGGCTCAGCAGCGGTAGGGCGCTCAGCAGAACATTGCCGTGCTTCCTGAACAGCGCCAGGGCTTCGGTGTGTCCGCTGCGCGCGGCATCGTATTCCCCGCGCGTCATTGCGGCGTCGGCCATGTTGAAGAGCAGCATCCCGAGTCCCCAATGGTCACCGAGCTCTTCGAGGAGCTCTCGAGACTCGCGCATAGCGCGGGCGGAGGCCTCCACGTCGGGCATCGTCGCTCGCGCCACCATGATCAGCGCGAACGCCAGGTCGCGCTTCTGACCGAGTGCGCGCAGCAGCCGGACGGACTCCTCGGCCAGCGGGGCAACGACGTTGAAATCACCCTGCATGGTCGCGAGCGTCGCCGAAGCCAGGAGGGCGCGAGCCCGCCCAAGTGTCTGTGCTTCGGGATCGCTGCGCGCGAGCGCGTCGGCGAGGATTTGCCGCAGCTCTCCCACGCGGCCCCGGACCGAAGCGGGCCCGATCAGTGAACCAGCGATGAGGAGTTCCTGGTCAATGGTGTTCGGCTCCGACTGGATCCAGTCCAAGGCGGCACGCATGTTCTCGTAGTCGACTCCAAAATCGACTGGCATGGTGTCGCCCGCAGACGCCCAGAGGGGCCGGTCGACAGCGGCTTGAAAGAAATGCTGGAAGTGTTGCCGCCGAACGGCGCGGACCTCACCCGAGTCGACCAGCTTCTCGTTGGCGTACTCCCGGATGGTCTCCAGCATCCCGTAACGCGCGATCCCGCGGCGATCCTGCATCAGGACGAGCGACTTGTCGACGAGGTGGGCGAGGAGTTCGAGGATGGCCTCGCGCGCGATGCCGTCGCCGCTGCAGACGGCCTCAGCCGCCTCGAGGCTCCAGCCCCGAACAAAGATGGAAAGTCGCCGAAGGAGCACCCGCTCCGGCTCACTCAGGAGGTCGTAGCTCCAGTCGATGAGCGCCCGCAGGGTCTGCTGTCGCGCCACGACGGTTCGGCCCCCACCGGTGAGTAGTCGGAATCGGTCGTCGAGCCGGCTGGCAACCTGCGCGACGGAAAGAACTCGGACACGGGCCGCCGCGAGCTCGAGCGCGAGAGGGACCCCGTCCAGGCGGCGGCAGATCCGAACGACATCGTTCGCGTTTTCCTCCGTGAGGGTGAAGGCTGGCTGATGGGCGGCGGATCGGTCGACGAACAGGCCGATCGCCTCGTAGTGGCGGAGTTCATCCAACGGTGGGAGTGTGTCGCCGGCGGGGACACGGAGTGAGGGCACCGGCATGAGGCTCTCCCCAGGAACGTTGAGGCCCTCGCGGCTGGTGGCCAGGATCGTCAGGCGCGGGCAGGCGTGCAGGACTGCATCAGCCAGGTCGGCGCATGCGGCGATCAGGTGCTCGCAGTTATCCAGCACGAGCAGGAGTTGCCGGCTGCGGAGCGGCGCGATGATCGTATCGACGGCCGGGCGACCGGGACGCTCACCGATGTGTAGGGCGGCGGCGACGGTCGGGCCCACTGCGGCGGGATCGGTAACCGGCGCGAGCTCGACCAGCCACACGCCATCGGGATAACGGTCGAGGAGGTCGGCGGCGAGGTGGAGGGCGAGGCGGGTCTTCCCGCTGCCGCCCGGACCGGTCAGCGTCAGGAGACGGGTCGTCTTCAGGAGCTCCGCTGCTCTCGTGAGCTCACGCGTTCGCCCAACAAAGGTTGTTGTCTGCGTCGGGAGGTTGTTTGGCGTTGCATCAAGGCTCCGAAGCGGCGGGAAGCTCTCCGGCAGCCCATCGATCAGCAGCTGATAGAGACGCTGCGGCCGTACCAGGTCCTTGAAGCGATGCTCGCCAAGCTCCCGAAGAGCGAGCCCGGGG
>DATBYO010000138.1:0-16766 GCA_036513655.1 Candidatus Dormiibacterota bacterium
CTTCTGGCGCTGCACGGGGCCACCGCCCGGCAGCTCTCACCGACGCTGCTGGCCAGAGGCCAGGGGATGTCGTCCGCAGGCATCACCGGCCTCGTCGACCAGCTCGCCACGCTGGGACTGGTCGACCGATCACCTGGGCCCAACGATCGGCGGCGTGTGCTGGTGTCGCTGACCCGCGCGGGGTCCCAGATCGTCGCGATGGCCGGCGCAGGATGGCGCCGACACCAGGATCGTCTGGAAGACTCCCTCGGCAGGGACGATCGGCGTCTGCTCGATCATCTGCTCGGGCGGCTGATGACCGCCCTCGACCCCGCCGTCAACGGCTCGAGGGATGGCACGAGCCGCCGGCTGGCCAGGATCGCCCTGCACATCAATACCGAGGCCGAGGCGATGTTCGCGCGATTCGGCATCAGCCACGGTGGCTTCCAGGTGCTTGCCTCCCTGTATCGCGCAGGGCCGCCTTATCGCCGCTCGCCCTCGCGCGTGGCGCGCGGCCTGATGCTGTCAGGGGCGGGGCTGAGCGGGCGGATGAATCTCCTCGAGCGGGGCGGGTTGCTGAAACGGGACCGCGATCGGGACGACCGCCGCGCGGTCGTCGTCGAGCTGACGCCCGCCGGACGCCGCCTGGTGCGAGCGGCCTTCCCCGGGTTCGTCGGCAGCCACGCCCGGCTCCTGGACCAGGCCCTGGAACCGGAGCAGCAGTCCGCCCTGAGCGCGCTGCTGCGAACGGTTCTGAGGCAGTTCGAATCGTCCGAACCGTCCGGGCAGCCTTAAAGCGCTCGCGCCATGCCTCGCATCCTCTTTGGACTGGTCGAGGTCGTGATGCTCATCCTCTTTGCGCTCTCAGCGCGATTCGCCTACCGAACCGGGGGTCGGCAGCGTCTCGTCGAGCTCTTGAGTGCGGTCCCGTTCGGCCTTCTTCTCGAGCAGGGCGACATCACGATTTTCGTTCGTACGCCTACAACCAGGGGTTCTTCATCAAGTTGGGTTCGGTCCCCCTGGCGATCGCGCTCGCCTGGGCCATGATCATCACCTCCTCGATGTTCATGTCGGACCGGCTCGGCATCCCGGCCCGGCTAGCGCCTTTCGCCGACGCCGTCTTCGCCATCGTGCTCGATCTCTCTCTCGACGCGATCGCAATCCGGCAAGGGCTCTGGCACTGGAACATCCCGCTGAACGCGGGCTTTTTCGGGGTCCCGGCCGGCAACTACTACGGTTGGCTGTTTGTTGCGTTCGGCTTCAGCGCGTGGACCCGGTGGGTTCGTGCTCGCGCTGACGCGCGGCCCGCTTCTCCGTGGCTGCAGCTCCTCGTGCCCGTACCGGCCTACCTGACGCTGCTGCTCGCCCTCGTCCCCTTCATCATTCTCCAGCAGCGGTTCTTCGGAGGCCCGACGGGCGGTTTCCCTTCCCTTCTGTTCACGTTAGCCCTGTTCGCGGTCCTGACCGGGTGGTCCATGCGGAGAAGGGAGGGCCGCTTGCCCAGGCCCTGGCTGATGCCCCTCTTCCCGCGCCTGCTGATCCACGGGTACTTTCTGTGCGCCGGGACCCTGTTCGGCATCTTCCAGCAGGTTCCCGTGTTGCTGGCGATGTCGCTCGGCATGGTGGCCATCGAGCTCTCGCTCGCGCCAGCGTCGCGTCGCCTGTAACCCGGGCCGTATCCGAAATCGTCCAAATAACTCGCACGCTTTGAATAACTAACTAGCGAGCGAGATTCTTGCAGGCGAACTGCAGTCAATCTATTTCAAGGAGCACGAACGCATGAAATGGAACATCGACCCGACGCACAGCCAGGCGGAGTTCTCGGTCCGCCACATGTTCACCAAGGTCCGGGGGCACATGGTCGTGGTGAGCGGGATCGTGGACGCGGATGAGTCAGATCCGACGAAGACCGTGATCATTGCCCGGCTTGATCCTGCGACAGTCGATACCGGCGTCTCGGTCCGGGACGATCACCTTCGCAGCGTCGACTTTTTCGATGTGGAACGCTATCCGGAGATCGTCTTTCAGAGTACGGCGATCAGCCAGACGGCAAGGGACCGCTATGCCGTCACCGGCATGCTCTCTATGCGCGGGGTCAACCGCCAGGTGACCCTCGATGCCCACGCGGCGGGCGACGGCATCGATCCGTTCGGCAACCGGCGCGCCGGCGTCAGTGCACACACCAGCATGAACCGAAAGGACTTCGGCCTCCATTGGAATCGCGCCCTGGAAAGCGGCGGCCTTCTGGTGGGCGATGAGATCGACATCAGCCTGGAGATCGAGGCCGTCCTGGATCAGGCTGCGCAGAACGCCGCCGCGTAACTGACCAAATCGAAATAGCGGAGGTACACAAGCCTATGCCTATGCGCGCACTACGTTCCCGTCGAGCGATCGGCCTCGGCGGCTTGATCCTCGTTGTGGTTATCGGCCTCGGGGTTCTGCTGAGTCACAAGCCTCCTGCGGCAGCGCCTGGAGGTTCCTACCTCCAGACCAACATCGTGTCGGACGTCCCGGGCACCGCACGGGTCACCGACCCCAAACTGATAAATCCCTGGGGCATCGTCGCCGGTCCAGGCACGCCGTTCTGGGTCGCGGACAACAACGCCGGTGTGTCCACCCTTTACACCGGAACCGGCGCGTCGTTCCCCGGAGCTCCCGCCTCGGTTACCATCCCGGCTCCCGCCGGAAGCGCCGCGGATGCCGCCGGTGCCTCGACTGGCGTCGTCTTCAATGGGTCGCCCCAGTTCATCGTTCATCAGGGCATGGCCTCCGGGCCCAGCCTCTTCGTGTTCGCGACCGAAGACGGCACCATCGCGGGCTGGAGCCCAATGGCAAACGCGGCGCGCGCCATCATCGCCGCCGACAATTCGGCCGAGGGCGCGGTCTACAAGGGCCTGGCGATCGCGACAGACGGCTCGCAGGCTCACTTGTTCGCGGCGAACTTCCGAGAGAACCTGATCGACGTCTTCGACAGCAACTTTCAGAGGGTGAGCAACCCCGGCTCGTTTTCGGATCCCATGGTCCCGGCGAGCTTTGCACCGTTCAACGTCGCGAACCTGAAGGGCAAGCTCTACGTCACCTATGCCAGGCAGAACGACGCCAAGCACGACGACGTCGCAGGCGCCGGTAATGGATATGTCGACGTCTATGACCTGAACGGCAAGCTCCTCAGCCGGCTGATCTCCGGCGGCCCCCTCGACTCGCCGTGGGGACTTGCCCTCGCTCCGTCGGGCTTTGGGAAGTTCGGCAATGACTTGCTCGTTGGCAATTTCGGCGACGGGAAGATCAATGCGTTCGATCCGGTCTCAGGAAAGTTCCTCGGGTCGCTCAGCGACCAGCACGGACAGACACTGAGCATCGGAGGGCTCTGGGGCCTGGCATTCGGCAACGGCCAGAACACGGGCGACGCGAACACCCTCTTCTTTACTGCGGGCATCGGCGGCGAGAAGCACGGACTGGTCGGCAGCCTGCAGCCCATGGGCGGGTCAACGTCATCCGCGACGACGGGTGCCGCGACGTCCGGTTCCGGACCCGCTCCCACGAACTCTGCGACCGGCTCGTCCGGCTACCGCTATTGAGTCGGCGACATCCAAGGAGGCAAACAAACATGAAACGGCTGTTGTTGATCATCGGTTTCCCGCTCTTCCTGGCAGCGTGCGGCGCGCCAGGCGGTCTTTACGGCACGGCTCCCGCGCCGTCGTCCACCGCATCGGCGCCGGCGGCCTCGGCGAGCGCGGCCACGCCAACGCCCGCCGCAACGCCGGCACCCACGCCCGCCGCTCCCGCCAGCGTGGTCGCGATGCAGAACGCGCAGCTCGGCACCATTCTCACCAACCCACAAGGCCGCACGCTCTACTACTTCCTGCCTGAGCGCGGCGGCAAGATCGTGTGCAGCAGCAGCGCCTGCACCACCTACTGGCCGCCGTCCCTCGGTGCTGGCGGAAATCCGACCGGAAGCGGGGGTGTCACCGGTCCGCTCGGCCTCGTCACGCGCGCCGGCGGCGCGCAGCAGATCACCTACAGCAGCTGGCCTCTGTACACCTTCGCCGGTGACTCGGCGGCGGGTCAGACCAGCGGCCAGGGCATCGTCGGCTTCGGCGGTAAGTGGCTGGTCGCCACCCCCGGGCTGCAACCCTAAAGGAGAAAAGAATGAAGAAATCGATTCCGGTCGCCGCGACCCTCGCCGCCCTCGTCATCGGTGTCGCGGCAACCAGCACGGCGCTCGCCGGCTCGGCCTCGACGGCGACGGCCGACCGCAACACCAGGATCTCCGGCGCCACCGTCGTCGCCTGGAACCAGGAGCTGCTGAAGATCCTTCTCACGCCCGGTGCGCAGCCGGCCACGGTTCACCCGACGCGCAGCTACGCCATGCTGCACGCGGCGATCGACGACGCCATCGTGTCCATCACCCGCGACGGGTCGCCGCTGCTCGTCTCGGTCAAGGCGGCCCATGGGGCTCGGCCCGACGCCGCGGCGATCGAAGCTGGTCGCGCCACCCTGACGGCACTGTATCCCAGCTTCAAAGCGGAGCTGGCGACACTGGCCGCTGGTCAGCTCGCCACGATTCCGGATGGAGCCGACAAGCAGCACGGCATCCAGGTCGGCGACGCCACCGCGGCAAAGATCCTCGAGCTGCGCGCGAATGATGGTTCCGCCATCGTGCCGCCGCCCTTCACGCCTGGCAACCAGCCCGGCAACTACCGGTCGACGCCACCGAACTTCCCCACGCCGGTCTTTACGAACTGGGGCGCGGTGACCCCGTTCGTCTTGAAGAGCGGCTCGCAGTTCCGTCCCGAGCCGCCGCCGGCGCTGACCAGCGCGGCGTACGCGCAAGGCCTCAACGAGGTCAAGAGCCTGGGGCAGAACACCAGCACGACGCGGACGGCCGATCAGACCGTCATCGGCAAATTCTGGGCCCCGCCAATCTGGAATACCTGGAACGTCATCGCCGAGAACGCCGCCGTCGCGCACCACGCGAACCTGGAGCGCACCGCCCGGCTGTTCGCCGTTCTCAACCTCTCGTTTGCCGACAGCGCCATCGCCATGTACGACGCGAAGTATCAGTTTCAACTCTGGCGGCCGATCACGGCCATCCGCCTCGCGGACACGGACGGGAATCCGGCAACCGCCGCCGACCCGACCTGGACCGCGCTCGCCAACACCGCCGCCGATCCCTCGTATCCCGGGGCGCACAGCACCATCAGCGCCGCCGGTGCGACCGTCCTGGCGAGCGTCTTCGGCAATCGCGACCAGATCCAGGTGACATCGAGCGCCCTGCCGGGTACGGTGCGCACCTTTGACAGCTACAGCGACGTTGCGACCGAGGCCGGCCTCAGCCGCATCTTCGCCGGACAGCACTTCCGCTTCGATCACGTCGAGGGCCTCGAGCTCGGCCACGAAGTCGCGCAATTCGTCATTCACCATGCGCACCAGGAGGATTAGGAATGAACCGGACCTCGAAGGCGATTGGAACGCTGGCGGCCCTGACGACGATGAGTGCCGCATTGGTTAGTCTTCAGCCGGCGCAGGCCGAAGACAACGGGCATCCCGGCCGTTCGTTCCTGCAGACCAACCTGGTCTCGGATGTTCCCGGGCTGGCGAAGGTCACCGACCCGAACCTGAAGAATCCATGGGGAACGTCGACGGCCCCGGGTCTCCCCATCTGGGTGTCCGATAACAACGCGGGGGTCACGACCCTCTACGACGGAGCCGGCCAGCCGATCCCACTTCAGGCCAAGCCGCCGGTGAACGCCGTCAACATCCCGGCTCCGCCCTCGGCGGGGAAGGGTGCCGTCGGTGCGCCGACAGGGACTGTCTTTAACGCGACCGGGTCAGGCTTTGTCGTATCCGAAAAGGGCACCTCAGGTTCCAGTCGCTTCCTCTTCGCGACCGAGGACGGCACGATTGTTGGCTGGAGCCCGAGCGTCGATCGCGGCAACGGGATCATCGCCGTCGACCGCTCGACGTTGATGGATCCAGCCGGCAACACGGGTGCGGTGTACAAGGGCCTCGCGCTGGTGACCACCCCGGCCGGCACCTTCCTCTACGCGACGAACTTTCGCTTTGGCACCGTCGAGGTCTTCGACGGCAACTTCAACCTGGTCAAGACCTTCACCGATCCCAGCGTCCCGGTTGGTTTTGCCCCGTTCGGGATCCACAACATCGGCGGCAAGCTCTTCGTCACCTTCGCAAAGCAAAAACCAGACAAGCATGACGACCTCGCCGGCCCCGGGAACGGATTCGTCGACGTCTTCAGCCCCAACGGAGACCTGCTTCAGCGGCTTGTCAGCGCAGGTCGCCTCAACTCGCCCTGGGCCGTGACCCTGGCACCGGCCACCTTCGGAGCCTTCGGCGGCGACATCCTGGTCGGCAACTTCGGCGATGGGCGCGTCAATGCCTACAAGGCCTCGAGCGGCCATTTCGAAGGCCGGCTGCTGGATGCGACGGGCCAGCCCCTCACCATCTCCGGGCTCTGGGGGCTGCGCTTCCCTACCGGCTCGCTGAACGCGGTGCCCGGGGCACTCTACTTCACGGCCGGCATCAACGACGAACATGACGGCCTCTTCGGGAATCTCGTCCCCAAGGGCTAAGTGTCTCGCGCACCGCTGATCGTTCAACGGGAGGGCCGCACTGGCCCTCCCGTCGCTTGGGCGGTGAGAACGTGGGCAGCGACCGCCGCGCTCATCCTGCTGCTGACGGTATTCCGAAGCCTCAACCTTTGTGCGGCCGCGGTGTTCGGACTCGCCCCATTCCTCGCCTCGAGTCCGTTCGGCCAGCTCGTTGCGCGGTCGCTCTCTTATGCGCGGCTAGTCCCTGCCCGGTTTGGTGCCGTTGTTCGCCTCGAGCGAGATGAGCAGCTTCCGTAAGAGGGCGTCGACCGCCTGCCGGTCGCTCGACGAAAGGGCGCTGAGCATGCGTTTGTGTCCGACGTTGTAGGTTTCGATCGCTTTGTCAACCAGCTTCTGGCCGGGTCGTGTGAGCGTGACGTAGATTGCCCGCCGGTCCTCTGGATGCTGCGAGCGGCGCACGAGGCCGCGTTCCTCGAGCTGATCAAGCTGTGCGGTCATTCCCGCCGACGACAGCAGCACCGCTTGCGAGAGCGCTGACGGCGAGAGGCGCTGAGCGTCGCCCGAGCGGCGCAGCGCGGCGAGGACAATCATGGCGGTACGGGAGACGTCGAGATCGTGGAGCAGCCGGTCCGTCTCGCGGTTGATGCGGACGGTCAACATCGCGATCACGAGCAAGAACTCCACCAACCAGGGATCCAGGCTGGGAAACTCCCGCACCCATGGCGCGATCGCGGCCGAGTAGTCCGGGAGCGTTGTCCCGGGGCCGATGCGCTCGAGCGAGTTGAGCAGCCGCTTCAGCAGATTCAGGACTTGCTTGCGCTCCCGCTCCGTGTAGACGGTGAGGACAAATGCCTGACGCCGGTAGAGGCCCTGGGCCGCCTCCCTTACCGTCTTCTGGCCTGCCCGGGTCAGCGTGACGATCACGCCGCGCCGGTCGCGCGGGTCGCGCGAGCGCGCGGCCAGCCCGGCTCGCTCGACCACGTCCAGCCTCGCCGTCACCCCGGCCGAGGACATCATGTGGCCGCGATAGAGGTCGGTCGGGGTCAACTGATAGGGCGGGCCGGCCGCATACAGGGCAGCGAGGACGTCGAAACTGGCTCCGGTTGTGTTGAAGCCGTTGAGGACTTCTTCGGCGTTGCGGTTGAGGTGGAAGTTCGTCCGGCGGATGCGCCCCGTGATCGCCGCCGCCCCCACGTCCACCCCAGGAAGGCTTTGGGCAAACTCGCGTTTGATGACGTCGACTGAATCTCGCTTCTTCTCCATGCCCGCTTATTGTAATCGCAACATTCTCAAGAGCGAGAATCTTTCTGTCGAGTAGATTCCAACGGCTAGAGAAATCTGCCAACCATTTCTCTCACCCTTCCCTGCTCTGATGACCAGGCACCCCAAACACTGGCGCACCATTGCAGCAGCTTCGCATCGCGGCCCTGCCCTGGCTCAACCGCCAGGACGTCGGCCACCGTCAGCCGCCCCACATCCTCCGGTGGGTCGAATCGGGGCCACTGCTTCGCCGTCCTTGCCATCAACATATGCATCTTCTGGACCTGCCGGCCGGTGAATCCGCGCTCGACCGCCAGGTACAGGCCGGCGAGCGTGAATGCCGCCCCGATGGTCGATGTCGATTGTCGGACATGCTGGGCCCCATAGGCGTCAACCAGGTGTTGGTGGATGAACCGGGGATCGCCGTGGGCGAGCGTGTAATACGAAAGCTCATTCATCAAGCTCCGACATTCGCCGGAGGCATTGACCCTTGGATCACGTTCGAGGCCGGCGCTTGGGAGTTGGACGCCGCACCCAGGGCAAACGCTTAGCACGGATCGCGCTGCGGCTCGGCCATCCCAGAACTCTAAGCCGCAGACTTCCCGATACGATGGATCGATCGCTACCAAACCAACGCCGTCACCTCGCAATCGAGCGCTGGCCGCGCTGAAGGCCAGTGACCGACGAATCGCGCGGCTCATCGATGCCACCGAGCCGATCGATCCCAAGGCCTGGCGCCGAGCGCGGCCGCTGTCCGACCCCTTCAGCGTGCTCATCTACTCGATCATCGGCCAGCAAATATCCGGATTCGCGGCTCGGGCGATTGCGGGACGCCTCCAGGATCGCTACGGTGGGCGAATGCCGTCGCCCGCCGAACTGCTGGCCACGGATCCCGCTGCGCTCAAAAGCGTCGGACTCTCCCAGAGGAAAGTCGAGTACGTTCAGTCGCTGGCGGAGCACGTCATTTCAGGCGGGCTCCAGATCGAGAATCTGGACAAGCTTTCGGACGACGAGGTTCGGGAGCAGATCACGTCCAGCCGTGGGCTCGGGCGCTGGACCGCGGACATGTTTCTCCTGATCAACCTCGAACGGCCCGACGTCCTGCCCATCGGCGACCTCGGGATCCGATCCGCCGTCCAGCGCCTGTACCGGCTCGACCATTTGCCGAGTCCGGGCGAGGTCGACGCGATCGGGGAAAAGTGGCGACCCAACCGCAGCCTGGCGAGCTTCTACCTGTGGGCATCGAGCAGGCAGACGGCAAAGCCGGCGAGGGTCGCGCCCAAACCCCCGTCGCGCCGATCTCGCGCCTAGCCGGTCTGCGACACTGGCCTGATGGCGGACGACGCACGGGTCCTGACCAGGGCCTGGCGCCACCTCGAGCGCCCGGTACGGATCCTGATTTACCTTCTGATCGCGCTGACGTTGGTGATGCTCTATCACCAGAGCGAGTACCTGGTCGTCCACCTCTTCAACGTTCTCCTCCTCTTCGTCTTCGCCTCGATCATTGCCCTGCTCCTCACCCCGGTGATCGACCGGATGGAGATGCTGGCCGTCTTCAAAGGCCGGCGGGTCCTTGCCGTACTTCTCCTTTACGTCGTCATCATCGGCGTGATCGCCGGGGTGCTCGCGCTGGTCACGCCGGCGCTGATCGGTCAGGCCAAGCAGTTACCGGCGCTCGAATCGCGAGCCCTTGCCTTCGTCCGCTTCCTGCAGGATGCGATCGACAATGCGGGCATTCCGCTCAAGCTGAGTCTGCCCACTAACACCAGCGGGATCAGCACGGCCGTTCTCGGATCGGTCCTCGGCATCCTGACCGGGACCCTGGGAACGCTGATCAATGTCCTCCTGGTGCTCGTGATCTCGATCTACCTGCTGGCGGAAGGCCGCCAGCTGATCGCCAGCATGCGCAAGCTCTTTCCCGGGCACGAAGAGGTCTACGACTTCACGCTGCTGGCGGTTGGCACCACGTTCGGCCAGTACGCGCGGGGCCAGCTGCTCATGTCGTTTGTCATGGGCACCTACACCGGCGTTGCGATGACGGTTGTCGGTGTCCCCTACGCCGTGGTGCTCGGGATCTTGACCTTCTTCCTGGAGTTCCTCCCACTGATCGGCGCGCCGGTCGGGATGGGTCTGGCCGTGCTGATTGCGCTCGTCTTCAAGGGACCGGTGGTCGGGCTCCTGGCGCTGGTGGCGGCGGTCGGCGGCCACGCGATCGAGGCGTACATCCTCGGGCCGCGCGTGATGGGTTCCGCCACCCGCGTCCATCCTCTGGTCGCGATGGCGGCGCTCTTGATCGGCGCCGAGCTGGGCGGCATTCTCGGCGCGCTCTTTGGGGTGCCGATCGCCGGACTCCTCAACGTCTTCCTCGGCGCCGTCTACCGGGCGCAGCGCGGCGAGGAGGCGCCGCTCTCTGCGAGTCCGTCCGGGGAGGTGCACGCCGAGGCCCTCCCGCGCCTGTCCGAGGAGATCAGCGAAGCGGCCGCGGAAGGCCCGCTTGAGGACAAGCCCGTGCCGCACACGGCGGGCGAAGGCTGAGGCCGTAGAATCCCTGCCCGCCTGCGGGTGAGGGTTAGGGCCGTAATTTCCCCCGCTTGCGGGGGAGGGTCAGGGCGGGGGCGTCATCCGTAGAAACGCGGCGCCCCGTGCCTCCAAATAGATCGCCGACGGCGTCTCCACGATCCGCGCAATCGCTGCCTGGCAAGCTGGACAGCGCAGCACGATGCCGGGGCCGCGGGTAAACGCCATCAAGGCTCCCAGCGCGGCGTCGCTCGCGCAGCCCGCGCACCTGGCCGTCGCCATCGTCATATCGCGGCCGAAGATCTGCTGCAGCTGACCCGCGACCGCGTTCCCATCCACCATCAGGGCCGTGTTCATGTCTGCCTCGTCGTTATCCATCGTTTTGCCTCCTCAGGCTCCGGTTGGACCAAAGCGTTCCGTGCGAATTTGCTCGGTCGGCAGCTCCATCTGGACCAGCGCGTTCGCGACCGCCTCGACCAGCAAGGTGGGTCCGCAAACGTAGACGCGAGCGCGCTTGTCAAACGGCTTGATGACCTCGCCCAACATCGCCGCATCGATTCTCCGCCGGTACCCGGTCCATCCCGCCGGCGGCTGCCGGGTGAACGTATAGAAGGCCTCGAACGTGCGGTCGCTCCCAGCCATCGCGTCGAGCTCGCCCCGATAGATCACGTCGTCCGCCGTGCGGCTGCTGTAGAGCAGCCGCGTTGGCACCATCGCGTGCTGAGCGGCACGGTGTCGTAGCATCGCCATCAGGGGCACGACGCCGGAGCCGCCGGCGATCAGCAGCAGCGGGCCGCCCAGGGTCACCTCCCAGACGAAGTAGCCGCCGATCGGCCCGCGGACCTCCAGCTGGTCACCCTGCATCAGAACGTCGTGCAGGTAGGGCGAGACCTCGCCATCGGGGATCCGTTCGACGGTCAGCTCGAGCTCCCCCACGCGCTCGGGCGGAGAGGCGATCGAGTAACTCCGCTGCGTCTGGTAACCGTCCGGCGCCGTCAGGCGAACGTCGTAGTGCTGACCCGGCCGGTGCACCATCCATTTCGGGAGCGCGAGCGTGAAACTCTTCGTCCGCCGGGTTTCATCGCGGATCGCGGTGACCGTCCCGGCCTGCCACTCGAGAACGGGCTGCACCATCAGTCCCCGCTGTAACGCTCCTCCTTCCATGGATCGCCGTGGATGTGGTAGCCGAGCGACTCCCAGAACCCTGGCTGGTTTCGCTCCATGAACCGGAGGCCCCGGATCCATTTGGCGCTCTTCCAGAAATAGAGGTGCGGCACCACCAGTCGAGCCGGGCCACCATGCACCGGAGGCAGCGGCTTGTCGTCGAACTGGTAAGCGACGAACGCCTGTCCATTCACCATCTCGTCGAGCGGGATGTTGGTGGTGTAGCCGCCGTCGCTGTACGCCATCACGTAGCGCCCCGCCGGGTCGACCTGGACCGCCTGGAGCAGACTGTCGACGCTGACGCCAAGCCACTTCGTGTCGAGCTTGGTCCACTTCGTCACGCAGCTGATATCGACGGTGAAGCTCTGGCTTGGAAGTTTCTGAAATTCGTCCCAGTTCCAGGTCACTGGCGACCGCACCAGGCCCTCCATGGTGAACGACCACCGGTCGAGGGGCGTATGCGGCGTTGGTCCGGCCGAGAGAACCGGGAAATCGGTGACCAGATACTGCCCTGGTGGAAGACGGCTCTCGACTTCCGGCGGACGCCGACGTCCAAGAAATCCGCGTGAAATCAATCCGGCCATCCCCTTGCCTCCTCGCTGGCTAAAACCTTGCGCTTACAACCTTGACGCTACGACGAACGCGACCGCGTTTGCAAGCAGGGCCAGCGGGCTCAGGCGTTCAGGGGCTGGCGCCGCAGCGCCTGGTCAAACCCCGATGGGCTCTCGCACCAGGATCACGGTGATGCGGCCATCGACCCACTCGCGGCGGATGATGAGCACCTTCCCGATGAACGTTCCGATGTTCAGCCGCCGTCTGACGACCGCGTCCTCGTAGGGAAAAGCCTCTTCATCGACGCGCCGCATCGCGTCATCGAGGTTTCGGACGATCTTTTGGCTACCGACGACCAGGATGAGCCGGCCGGCGCCGCTGGCGTACGCGCCGAGCTGGCTGGCAGAGGCCGAGACGACCACCAGGTCGCCGGCTTCTGTCACGGCCTGGACGCTGCCCAACATGTAGTCCGGTGCCGACGTCAGCTTCCGGATCTCTCGGGCCTGCGTCTTGCGGTCCATCGTCAAGGATCGGGCTCGCAGGGAGTCATAGCGGCCCGACTCAAAGAGCTCTTGGAAAAGGCCGAGATCCTCCAGCGTCTTCGATCTTCCGGAGTGCACCTCCGCCCCTTCCGGGACCAGCTTGAGCACCAGGCGCCGGGCGTCGTCGCCCGTCTGGACGACGCGCACGTCGATGTTGTTGGCCCGCAACGCGGCGGCAACCTTCTCGATCGCCGTGCCTGAGGCGGGTTGGCGATCGTCAGCTAACGCCTGCGGGAGGGCGCTCACGCCTTCGTGCCGGCCGTCTCCTTTTCCGCGACCTCGACGAGCTCGCCCTCAATGTTGATCTGGATATCGTTGCTCACCACAAATTTGCCATCCAGCATCATGTCGAAACGCATGCCGAAGTCCTTGCGATTGATCTTGGTCTCCGCGGCGTAGCCGATTCGATGGCCCATCATGGGGTCGGTGAATTCGCCGTACTTCACGACATTGAGCGTTACCGGGTGGGTGATGCCTTTGATCGTCAGGTCACCGGTGAGCGTGCCCTTATCCGGGCTTTTCGTCTCGATCTTGGTGCTCGTGAAGGTGATCGTTGGGAACTTGTCCACCTCGAGGAAGTTGGAGGCGCGCAGATCGTTGTCGCGCTGCTCGTTGTGGGTCCGGATACTCGCGGTATTGATGGTCACGTTGACGGTTGAGCGCTCCGGCTTCTCCGGGTGGAGGTCACCGGTTGCGGTCAGTTCGGCGAAGTGACCGCGCACCGTCATCATCCCCAGGTGCTTCGCGGAGAACTCGACTTGTGTGTGCATCGGATCGAACGTCCAGGTTGCCATCAATGCCTCCTCTGATCTGGTGGTAGGAGGCCAACGTAACACCCAGAGCTTACTTTTTGCAAGTTACTGCAGTAATTCGTGGGCCGCGCTACACTGGCTCGGTGAACCGTAAGCTGAGCGCGCAAGCGCGTCAGTGCGACGAGGCCCTGACGCAGGCCTTCACCTTGCTTGGTAAGCGTTGGTCGGGGGTGATCCTGGGCCTGCTCCTCCAGGGTCCGGCGCGCTTTGCGGTTCTGGCTCGGACTATTCCAGGAATCAGCGAGCGCATGCTGTCCGACCGTCTCAACGAGCTGGCCAAGGCCGGCTTGATCGATCGAACCGTGCTCGACGGCCCCCCACTGGGCGTCGTCTATCAGCTCACCGAGAGTGGCCGCGCGCTTGGTCCTGGCCTGCTTAGGCTGGGCGAGTGGGCGGAGCAATATTTGGCTCCGGCGGCCCGGCCCGGCGGCCGCCCGACAAGACGCCGCATCAAGCAGGCCACCGGCTAAACCGATGACTTTTTCGGCCACGGGGCGTCTGAGAGCCATGAAAAAGACCATGACGCACGACGGCACCACGGCGGCAGTGCATCGCAGAAACATCGTGAGCGGAGCTCAAAAGCAAGTCCAGGACGCCATCGACCAGCTGGTCGAGGCTGGAACCGAGCGAGGTATGCAGGTCGCTGTCTACCGGGGCGCGGACCTGGTGGTCGACGCCGTGGCGGGCGTCGCCGATCCGGCAACCGGACGTCGGGTCACGCCCGACACGCCCTTCTATAACTTCTCGATCGGCAAGGGCGCGGCGTCGACGATCGTGCACGTCCTGGCGGAGCGCGGTTTGTTCGGCTACGACACGCCGGTCGCCGATCTCTGGCCTGAATTCGGCGCGCGCCGAAAGGAGTCCGTCACGGTGCGACAGGTCCTCAATCACACGGCTGGTGTGCCCGGCATCCCTCTCGATACCACCTTTGAAGATCTCTGCAACTGGGACAAGATGTGCGCCGCGATCGCCGACGAGGAACTCTGGTGGGAGCCGGGTACGAAGGTCGGGTACCACGCCTACAGCTTCGGCTACATCGTGGGGGAGATCATCCGCCGAACGACCGGGAAGCCGATCTCGCAGGCGCTTCACGAGTACGTCTCCGGGCCGCTGGGCGTGGCCGACGAGATCTACTTCGGCATGCCCGCGTCGGAGCACCACCGCCTGGCCCCCCTTGAAGACGCGCCAGGCACTGGGGCGATGCCCGATCTGCCGCCGGACCTTCCCATGTTCAAGGCGGGACCGATGTCGCTTTTTCCGACCGCGACGCTTGGGAACCGGCCGGACATTCTCAGCGCCGACATCCCCGCGGGCGGCAAGACCTCAGCCAGGGCCATCGCGCGCATGTATGCCGCGCTGCTCGATGACGTGGACGGCATCCGGCTCATCTCGCGTGAGCGGCTGCGCGAAGCCACCACCCTGTCATCGAGTGGAACCGACGCCGTCTTCGGAAACCCGACGTCCTGGGCGCTCGGCTACGCGGTCGGCGGCCTCGGATCCACCGCAAAGGACTCCCCCACCGTGTTCGGCGTCGGCGGCGCCGGTGGCAGCTTCGCGTGCGGCGACACGGCGACCGGGATCGCGTTTGCGGTGACCAAGAACAGGCTCACCGCGGACTTCACCGCCGCCACGCAGCTCAGCCAGATCGTCAGCCAGGCGCTCGCCGGTCGAGTCGGGAAGTAGCCAAACCGGAGTTGATGGCCTCGATGCGTTGGCGCGCTCGCGTACGATAATTCGATGCAAGCGCCGTCGCTGACGACCAAATCTGGTGAACTCGAGCAACAGCTCGAGCAGCATCGCGCCGAGCTGACCGGCTACTGCTATCGCATGCTCGGTACCCCGTTCGAGGCCGAGGACGCGGTACAGGAAACGCTGCTCCGGGCTTGGCGCGGTTACGATCGCTTCGAAGGCCGCGCGGCGCTGCGTTCCTGGCTCTACCGGATCGCGACGAACATCTGCCTCGACATGCTGGACGGACGCGCCCGCCGGGCGCTCCCCATGGATCTCAGCCCCGCCCGGGCTCCGGATCTAGCGAACGCGAATATCCTCCCCGAGGCCACCTGGATCCAACCCATCCCGGATAGCCTGCTTGCTCCGGAGGGCGATCCGGCAGACGTGACGGTGACCAAGGAGACGATCCGGCTCGCGTTTGTGGCGGCGCTGCAGCATCTTCCACCTCGTCAGCGGGCGGTGCTGATCCTGTGCGAGGTCCTGCGCTGGAAGGCGAAGGAGGTCGCCGAGTTGCTCGGTACGAGCGTGGCATCGGTGAACAGCGCGCTGCAACGGGCGCGGGCGACGCTCGAGGCGAGCGGCGTTAGCTCTTACGATCCCGTCCCCCCTATGGATGATGCGCAGCGCGACCTTCTCGCGCGCTATGTCGAGGCCTTCGAGCGCTACGACCTCGACGCGCTGACCTCACTGATCCAGGAGGATGCCAAGCAGTCGATGCCGCCGTACGGCCTGTGGCTGCAAGGCCGCAAGGACATCCTGACCTGGTGGTTCGGACCCGGTATCACGTGCCGCGGCTCGAAGCTCGTCCCTACCGTGACCGCGAACGGCTCGGTGGCGTTCGGACACTACCGGCCGAGCCCGTCGGGCGGCTACGATCCCTGGGCGCTGATGGTCCTCCAGCTAGGCAGCGAGGGCATCGTCGAATTCACCTTCTTCCTCGAACCCGAGCGGCTCTTCGTCCTGTTCGGCCTGCCCGCCCGCCTCGACGCCTAACGTCAATCAGGCAGGACGTCCCGCAACCCCATGAAGGCGACGAGCTCGCGGAGCTCCGCCGACCCGCCCCGGAGCCGCACCTGACAGCGCCGGCGGCGCGCGGCTAACTGGAGACGCGCGAGGGCGTCGACCGTCACCGCGTCGGCGGGCACGCCCCGGACATCGCAAACGGCGGCGGCGGCATCGCTGCCATCCAGCAATGCGCAGACGCGCCGGCACAGACCGGCCAGGTCGGTGGGCGCGATCGGGCCGGTGATCGCAAATGTGATCACGTTCCGCTCCGGCGTTGGCATCCTGGGGTCATCCGTTTAGACGGCCATCCCGGCCAAAACTCATCGGGCGGCCTGCGCGACAGTCCACCATGGAGGGGAACAAACTGACCCAGGATGAGGAGCGGGCCAAGTTAGAGCTGGTGGCGCGGGTGGCGCGCTCCGTCTTCGGCTCGTAGTCGGGCGGCCGGCGCCGGAATAATCCGGGCGCCGGCCGATCCCCTTTACGCAGTCGCCGCGAGGAACTCGCCGAGACGGTCGTAGGTCTCCCGCATTCCGCTCTCCATCCCCGACTGAACATGCCCGTCGCGGTCCTCGACCGACTTGTACTGCAACCGGCTCGTGATGGTCGTCTTCCCGTCCTTCTCATCGAAGGTC
>DATBYO010000139.1:0-7390 GCA_036513655.1 Candidatus Dormiibacterota bacterium
TACCTGCTGACCTCGCATGTCTGGCGCCAGGACCACAACGGCTTCACCCACCAGGATCCAGGCTTCATCGACGTCGTGCTGAACAAGAAGGCCGAGGTAGTTCGCGTCTACCTGGCTCCCGACACGAACTGCCTGCTCTCGATCGCGGACCATTGCTTTACGAGCCGGCAGTATGTGAACGTGATCGTGGCGGGCAAGCAGCGGTCGCTCAACTACCTATCGATGGACGACGCGATCGCTCATTGCACCCGGGGGATCGGGATCTGGGATTGGGCCAGCAACGACACCGGCGAACCCGACGTGGTGATGGCATGCGCCGGCGACATCCCGACGCTGGAGACTCTGGCTGCGACCGACCTGATTCGCAAGCACCTGCCGGAACTGAAGGTGCGCGTCGTCAACGTCGTCGACCTGATGAAGCTCCAACCCGAGAGCGAGCATCCGCACGGCCTCCCGGACGCGGAGTTCGACGCGCTCTTCACCACCAACCGGCCGGTGATCTTCGCCTATCACGGCTATCCCTGGCTGATCCACCGCCTGACCTACCGGCGGAGAAATCACAACAACCTTCATGTGCGCGGCTACAAGGAGGAAGGGACAACCACGACGCCCTTCGACATGGTGATGCTCAACGACCTGGATCGCTTTCACCTCGTCATGGATGTCATCGACCGCGTTCCCGGGCTGGGGTCGCGCGCCGGCCACGTCCGGCAGCACATGGTGGACGAGCGGCTGCGGCACCGGCAGTACACACGCGACCACGGCGAGGACGTGCCGGACGTGCGCGACTGGACCTGGCCGTACTGAGCGCCCCCACCCTGCCCTCCCCCAGAGGGGGAGGGAAAAGAGTCCTGCTCTCCCTCGGAGGGGGAAGGAAGAGAATCGCATGCGCGTCCTCGTCCTGAACGCCGGCTCGAGTTCGCTGAAGGGCAGCATTGTCGACACCGTCGATCTCGCCGCGATCGCGAAAGACGAAGTCTCGCTCGGGGTGGATGCCACTCGCCAGAAAGGGCTGGAACGAACCGTTCGGTCGCTGCTAAGGAAATTGGGGGTTATTACCCCCCACCCTGGCCCTCCCCCGCAAGGGGGGAGGGAATATTCGGAGCAAGGGGGGAGGGAATATCCGGTCGAGGTGGTTGGCCACCGGGTGGTGCACGGGGGGACACGGTTTCGATCGGCGGTTCGCGTAGACGACCGGGTCTTGAAAGGCATCGAGGCGTTGGCCGAGTTCGCGCCGCTGCACAACCGGGTCGCCGCCGCAGCCATCCGCGCCGCCCGCTTGGAACTGCCGTCGCTGCCACACGTTGCGGCGTTCGACACGGCTTTCCATGCGACGCTCAGTGAGGAGCTGTTCCTCTATCCGGTGCCGTGGCGCTGGCATCGGGAGTACGGCGTCCGCCGCTTCGGGTTCCATGGCCTATCCGTCGAGTGGTCGACGCGCCGCGCCGGGGAGCTGCTCAACCGGCCAACCGATCAGCTCGCCCTGGTGGTGGCCCACCTCGGCAGCGGCTGCTCGGTCACCGCGGTCCTCAATGGACGGTCCGTCGCCACGTCGATGGGACTGACCCCGATGGAGGGCCTGATGATGGGGACCCGCTCCGGGTCGATCGACCCCGGCATCCTTCTATATATGTTGCGCACGCGGCGAGCGGGGTGGCGGGAGCTCGAGACGGCATTGGACCACGAGTCCGGACTGGTCGGCGTGTTCGGCCGGGCCGCCGGGATGCGGCAGATCGAGAAGGCCGCCAGCGAGGGCAACAAACGCGCCCAGCTCGCCATCGACATGTTCGTCAGCCGAGCCGCGGCCGGCATTGCGGCCGCCGCCACTGCGCTGCCCCGGCTCGACGCCCTGGTCTTTACCGGTGGGATCGGAGAGCACTCGGCCACGGTCCGGTCGGCGATCATCGGGCGGCTGGCCCCGCTCGGCCCCCTGCCCCTCCCGGCGGCCGACGTGCGAAACGACGCGGTGATCAACGCTGCCGGGAGCGCCGTCGCCATCCTGCGGGTCGAAGCGCGCGAAGATGCCGTGATTGCCCGCCACGTGAGTGAGCTCTTGCGCTGATCGAGCTACGAGTGGCTGGGCACCGAGGCGGTTCAGGCGGCTTTAGACAAGGGCTCCCGGATCGTCTCTGGTTCCATCTCGACTCCGTCCCGAGCTTGGGACTGAAAGAGCATCAGCAGGCGCAGCTCCGCAGACGGGTCGCTGGGGTGGCCCGCAAGCGCGGCGGCGATTTCGTACGAGCTGACTTCTCTCATTGGGGTTCAGTTTCGCCCGTCTGCCGGGCAACCCTCAACTATCAAACGTAGGGGACCATTACGGTCCGCGTTGCGGGGCCCGGTTGGCTGCGCCCCCTAGCCAGTGGAGTCAGCCGTCACCGCGGCGGCGTCGGCGGCCCGCGCACGCATCGCGCGTTGCATGCTGTCCTTGGCCTCGAGCAGGACCCGGCGCACCGGCCCTGGCACATTCTCACGAGCAAGATACTGGTCCGTCACCTTGATGGTGTGGTCATCGACGACAACCGACGGAAACATCATGCGGGCGAAGGCCAGACCGATCTCGATATCCCGTTCCTTCCAGACATTGGCCAGGGCCTGAAAGTATCGGGCGGCATAGGCCTCGAGCACGCGTCGTTGGTCAAAGCGGTGGAAGCCGCGCATCATCGACCGCATGGTGGCGAGCGGCAGCGTTAGATCCTCCATCAGCGACGCCCACACCGCCTCCTTCGCCTCGGCGGTCGGACGGGCGGCGCGGGCCGCGGCCGCGTAGCGCTGGCCCTCGTCGGTCGGATCGCGCTTCAGCTCGGCATCGATCAGGCCGTCGTCGGCGCCGACGCCGGCCAGCGCGTTCACGATCGACCAGCGCAGGTCGGTATCAACCTTGAGACCGGTGAAGACCTTGATGCCGTCCAGCAAGCCGCGCACGACCGAAAGATGTTCCGGCGAACGGGCGGCATTGATGAAGGCATGCGCCCAGGCCAGCTGAAAGTCGCTGCCGGCCGGAGCGGCGTCGAGCGATCGGAGGGCATAGTCGGCCAGGGTCTTGAGCGCGGCCTCTTGATTCGCTGGATCGCCATAAACGAAGATGGCCGAGGCCGCCTGGGCGAGGAGATCCTGGACGACGCCGATATCGGTCTCACCCCCGATGTTCCTCAGGATCAGCGGGAGATACTGCCGAGCCGGGATCTCGGCGTCGCGGAGCATGTCCCAAAGGGCGGCCCAGGTGATCGCCCGCGCCAGCGGGTCGGATAGCTCGGCAAGGTGCTCGCTGGCGGTGGCGAGCGAGCGCTCGTCGAGCCGGATCTTCGCGTAGGTGAGGTCGAGGTCGTTGACGAGCAGCAGGTCGGCAGGGCGCTCGCCGACGAAGTCCTCGACCGCTGTCTCCTCGCCGGCGACGTCGAGCTCGACCCGGCGGCGCAGATGCAATTCGCCAGACTGGCGATCATAAAGACCGACCGCCAGCCGGTGCGGCCGGATGGTAGGAAATTCGGGCGGTGCCTCCTGCTTGATGGTGATGGAGCCGTTCTGCTCGCTCTTCGACGCGGTCAGCGGCCGCAGGGTATTGAGGCCGGCGGTCTCCAGCCAGAGCTTGGACCATGCCTTGAGGTCGCGGCCGGAACCCGCTTCGATGTCGGCGAGGAAGTCGACGAGGCTCGCGTTCGAATATTGGCGCTGCTTGACATAGCGCTGGACGCCGCGGAGAAAGGTGTCCTGGCTGACGTAGGCGACCAGCTGGCGCAGGACGCAGGCGCCCTTGTTGTAGGTGATGGCGTCGAAGTTCAGGTAGACGGATTCGATGTCCGGGATGTCGGCGGCGATCGGGTGGGTGGTTGGGAGCTGATCCTGGCGGCGGGCGCCGGCCTTGTATTGATTGGCGAACGTCACCCAACCGTTCTTGAAGCGCGTGGCTTCGACCTGCGCGAGCACCGACATAAAGGTGGCGAAGCTCTCATTCAGCCAGAGGTCGTCCCACCAGCGCATCGTCACCAGGTCGCCGAACCACATGTGAGCCATCTCGTGCAGAATCGCGTTGGCCCGGTCCTCGCGGACCGCCTCGGTCACCTTTGAGCGAAAGAGCATGGCCTCGTTGAAGGTGACGCAGCCGATGTTCTCCATCGCGCCGGCGCTGAACTCGGGGACGAAGAGCTGGTCGTATTTCTGGAATGGGTAGGGGTATTTGTACGCCTCGCCGTAGAAGTCGAGGCCCTGCTTCGTGACGGTGAAGATCTCGTCAGGGTCGAGATATTGCGCGAGCGACTGGCGGCAGAAGATGCCAAGGTCGACGTCACCGTGCCGATCGCGGACCCCGTGGTAGGGTCCGGCGACGATCGCCGTCAGGTAGGACGACATCTTCGGCGTCGCCCCGAACGTCCATCGCTTGATGTTCTCCTTGCCGGCGACCGGCTGAGCCTGGCCGGGGTTATTCGAGACGACTACCCAATCGCTGGGGGCGAGCACGGTGAACGTGAAACTCGCCTTCAGGTCTGGCTGATCGAAGCAGGGAAACATCCGGTGCGCATCGAAGGTCTCGAACTGGCTGTGAAGGTAGATCTTGTGGTCCACCGGGTCCTTGAAGCGGCAGAGCCCCGCGCCGATGTTCTGGTAGTCGCAGGTCGCCAGCACATGCAGTTCGTTGGCATCGCGAAGGTTGCTCAGGGTGATGCGGGCGCCGTTGAAGGCGTCCTTCGGCACCTCCTCGCCATTGAGCTCGCAACTGTCGACGGATGGCGCGAGGAAGTCGATGAAGGTGTTCGCCCCCGGGTCCTGGCACAGAAAGTGGATCGTCGCCTCACAGGCGAAGGTATCGCTATCTCTCGTCAGGTCGAGTGAGATGTCGTAGAGGGGGGTCTGGATCAACTCGGCCCGGCGGCGGGCTTCATCGCGGGTCAGGTTGTTCCCGGGGTGCATCTCCCTAGTAATGTAGCGGGTGCAATGGCAGCGGGGGCAGCCAGCGGTTCGCAGGTGGGCTTCGCCGCCGTCAATGGTGTCAAGCTCCACTACCAGGTCACAGGCGTAGGCGCGTCTGTCGTGCTGGTCCATTCCGGTATCACGGACAGCCGGAGCTGGGAGCCCCAGTTGCCGGCGTTCACAAAGAAATATCGTGTGCTCAGCTATGACATGCGGGGGTTCGGGCAGTCCGACATCGCACACGGCAAGTATTCGAGTAGCGAGGACCTTGCCGGCGTGATGTCGGCCGCCGGGATAGGGCCCGCCGCGCTTCTTGGCGTGTCGGTCGGCGGCTCCGCCGTGCTCGATACGGCGCTGCAGCATCCTGAAATGGTGACGGCGCTGATCCTGGTGGGCTCCGGAATCAGCGGCAGGAAGCATTCGACCGCGTACGACCAAATGATCGATGAGATCGACGAGCTGGTCGTCGAGAAGGGCCTCGATGCCGCGATCGACCGCGAGATGGAGGTCTGGCTGTACGGCCGGGGCCGCACCGCGGCCGATGTGGATCCGCAGCTGCGCGCAGCCGTGCGCGAAATGGACTTCTACAACAGCGCGCGCTACCCGCCGGATGCCGAGCCGCAGCGGATCCAGCCGCCGGCGGTTGGCCGGCTAACCGAGATTCGGGTGCCAACGCTCGTCATCGTCGGCGACTGTGATGTCGACGACGTCAGGGATGCGGCCGAGGAACTGCAGCGAGGGATACCGGGAGCGCGGCTGGTGGTGATGCCCGGGGTCGCGCACGTGCCGAACATGGAGCGACCTGAAGAATTCAACCGGATAGTGCTGGACTTCCTCGAGTCGGCTACTTGAGCAGCTGGCGCTCCAGCCGAGTTGCGGCCACGGCGAGCGCCAGGGCGCCGAGGACCGCCAGGTAGGCGACATCGACCAGGAGGGAGGGCCCGATGATGCCGGTCGTCAGGCGGCGCAGCAGATCGACGCCGTGATAGAGGGGCGTCAACTGCACCACGACCTGCAGGGGCCCGGGGTAGACGGTGATGGGATAGAACGTTGCCGAGAAGAGAAACAGCGGAATCAAGACGGTCAGGACGAGATCAAAGTCCTGCCAGGTGCGGACGAACGTGGAGGCTGCCGTTCCCAGGGCTGAGAACGTGAAGCCGATGAGCATCGCCGCCGGAAGGGCGAGCAGCGCCCAGGGCGAGGCCACGAGCCCGAGCGCGGTCATGACAACGATGAAGCCGAAAGAATAGAGCGTCCCGCGGATCAGCGCCCACGTGATCTCGCCGAGCGCGATGTCAGCGATGCCGAGCGGCGTCGCGATCACGGCGTCGTAGAGCTTGACGTACTTCAGCTTGAAGAAGAAATTGAACGCTGTTTCGAAAATCGCGCCGTTCATCGCCGAGGTCGCCATCATCGCGGGCGCGACGAACACCGCATAACGCACGAGATGGCCGTCAACAGTGACGGTGCTGCTGACCAGGGCGCCGACTCCAAACCCGATCGCGAGCAGGTAGAGGAGTGGTTCGATAAAACCCGAAATGAGTAGAAGCCATCCGCGCCGGTAGAGGAGCGCATTCCGTTCGACGAGGCGAACCGCGCGGTCGGGCGCGGGGAGCTGGAACGACCGGCGCCGCGACAGCGTGGCGATCACGCGACCAGCCTTCGCTTCAGGGTGATCCACGCCGCAACGATGCCGGCCGACGCGTACAGGAGCAGGACCGCAAGGTGGATGCCCGCCGACGACGGCAACACACCGACCGAGAGGCTGCGAGCCAACGTCACGCCGTGGGCGAGTGGGGTGAGCCAGGCGATTCCCTGGACGAGCTGAGGGAGCTGGTGGATAGGGAAGAAGACCCCGCCCAGCAGGAAGAGCGGCGTGATCAGGAAGCGGCCGATCAAGGAAAAACTGGTAGTGGTTCGCTGCGTCGCGGTCCAGGCGAGGATCGGCGCGGCGAACGCCAGCCCGGTGAGGATGGAAACGACAATCGCCAGGATGCCGAGCTCGGAATGAACGGTGCCGAAGAGCAGCATGACGATAAAGAACGCGACGCTCCCGAGCCCAAGCCGCAAGGCGAGCCAGCCGAATTCGCCGGCCAGAACATCGAGGACTCGGAGCGGCGTCGCCAGCATGCCCTCATAGGTCCGCTCCCACTGGATCCGCGCCATGATCGGGAAGGTGGTCTCGACATAGCCAGACTGCATGGCGGTGGCAACGAGCAGTCCGGGAGCGAGAAACGCCAGGTAGGAGAGGCCGTCGACCGTTCGCACCGGGCCCCGCGAGATCAAGCTGCCAAGGCCAATCCCCATGGCGGCCAGGAAGAGCACCGGCGACACGAACGACATGAAGACGGAGCCTTTCCAGGTGCGCCGGTAGACGATCAAGTTGTGCTCGAGGACGCGAAGCGCGCCGGTCATCGCCTACCCATCACTCGATCAGGCTCCGGCCGGTCAGGCGCAGAAACACGTCCTCGAGCGTACTGCGGCG
>DATBYO010000140.1:0-8447 GCA_036513655.1 Candidatus Dormiibacterota bacterium
TCGTCGATGACGTAGACGTAGTAGACGCTCTCGGCATCCGGCTCGAGCTCGCGCAAGCGTTCGATTGCCTGGGCGGCGGTCAGGGTATGCAGCACGGCGACGTACTCGGTGGTCATCAGGCCACCGGCCGTGTCCTCTCGATAGCGGAGCAGCTCCTCGACGTCGTCCGCCTCGTCCTCCTCCATTTTCTGAAGCAGCTGTTGAGCCCGCTCGCGCGGCATGTCGGCGAGCAAGTCCGCGACCTCGTCCGGGGCCATCGCCTCCAGGATGTCCGATGCGCGCTCGACATCCAGACGCTCGAGGATGGAGGCCTGCATCTGCGGCTCGTCGATCTCCTCCAACGTATCCGCGGCCTTCTCATCATCGAGCGCAGCAAAGACCGCACTGCGATCGTCGGGGCTGAGCTCGTTGACGATATCCGCGATGTCGGCCGGGTGCAGCTTGGCCAGCTTGGTGTGGGCGATCCGGAGCTTGACCGAGCTGACGTCGGTCTTCACCGGGTCGACCGCCTCCCAGGAGATCAGTTTTTGTGGCCAGTCCAGCCCGAGGGCGGCCGTAACGCGCCGGCCCAGCCCCTCGAGCCCGACGCGCCGTGCGAGCCCCCGGCTGCCGATATCGACACCAATGACGAGCATCGCCCCTTCGACCTGGGAGAGCTGCAGGTCATTCACCCGCACCACCCGGCGCCCGTCCATGTCGACGATCTGCTTATCGAGGATTTGCCGTGCAAGCCAGAGCTCGGTATCGGCGCGGCTGTGCGGCTGTAAGTTGGCCGCATCCATCTTCAAGCTCAGCTCCTTGTTGTCCCAGCTGCGGACCACCGACCAGTCGAGAGAGCGCACCTTCCCGTTGTTCTTCAGGATGACGCCGGTGACCTTGGGAAAGGGCTCAGTCATCACGACCACGAGGTCCCGAACTCGTCCGACGCGATGCTGTCGAACGTCGACCACCTCAGCATTGAGGAAATCGCTGAGGAAGATCAAACGGCTAGCCTCGGAATTGCTTGAAGAGCAAGGATGCGTTGTGCCCGCCGAAGCCGAAGGAGTTCGACAGCGCCAGCTTGATGTCCAGCTCGCGCGCCCCCTCCGGGATGTAGTCGAGATCACATTGCGGGTCGGGGTGCTCCAGGTTGATGGTCGGCGGCGCGACGCCTTCCTCGATGGCCTTCACCGAGATCACCGCCTCGACCGATCCGGCGGCGCCCAGCAGATGGCCCAGCATCGATTTGGTCGAGCTGATCGGGATGCGGTAGGCGGCCTCGCCAAAGATGTCCTTGAACGCCAGCGTTTCCGCCACGTCGCCCAGCTGGGTCGCGGTCCCGTGGGCGTTGATGTAACTCACGTCTTCGGGCGCGACCCGCGCTTTGGCCAGCGTCCGCTTCATCGCCTGGGCCGCTCCGGCGCCCACCGGATCCGGCGCCGTGATGTGGCCGGCGTCGGCCGTCGCGCCATAGCCGACGATCTCGGCGATGATCGGAGCACCCCGCCTCCGCGCCGACTCGAGCTCCTCGAGGATCAGGATTCCGGCCCCTTCCCCCATGACAAAGCCGTCGCGCTCCACGTCGAAGGGACGGCTGGCCCGGCTGGGTTCGACGTCGCGGGTCGAGACGGCACGCGACGCGCAGAACGCCGCCAGCGCCAGCGGCGTGACACAGGCCTCGCTGCCGCCGGCAATCATCGCGGTCGCGTCGCCGCGCCGGATGGTTTCGAAAGCCTCGCCGATCGCATGCGCGCCGGAACTACACGCGGAGACGGTGCAGAAGTTCGGCCCGCGAGCGCCGACCGCGATCGAGATCTGGCCGGCGCCCATGTCGGCGATCATCATCGGCACGGTGAAGGGGCTGATGCGGGACGGTCCGCGTTCCTTGAGGATGGTATGCGCCTCCTCGATCATCTCCAGCCCGCCGATCGCGCTCCCGACGATGACGCCGACCTGGTCTCGGTTCGCCTCGGTGACCTGGAGGCCGGAGGCATCGAGTGCCTCGCGGGTGGCGACCATGGCGAACTGGACGAAGCGCGACATCCGGCGCGCCTCTTTGCGGTCGAGGCGAGCCTCAGGCTTGAAGTCGACCACCTCGCTCGCCACCTTGCTGGGGAAGGCTGATGGATCGAAGGTCTGCACTCGGCGGATGCCCGATCGACCGGCCTTGACGGCCTCCCAGGTCTCGCGCGTGGTGTGGCCAAGCGAGGTGATGGCACCGGTACCGGTAACGACGACGCGCGAGCCATTTACCATTTCACGCTCGCCTTTCCACACCGGGGCTCGCTGATGTCACGCTCGCCTTTCCACACCGGGGCTCGCTGATGTCACGCTCGCCTTTCCACACCGGGGCTCGCTTCGGCGATCCCTCCACCGTTCCAGCGAAGGCAGGCGGCCGCCCATGTTGGGCCGCTACCACAGGCGAGGACGAGTGCGGTCATTCCATTTTGCAGCCGGCCGGCTTCGACCGCATCGTACAGCGCCGTCAGCGGCGCGGCCGCCAGCATTGCGCCATAGCGTTGCGGGTCCAGCATGAGTCGGCTCGACGCGACGCCGGCCAGCCTGCTCCAAGCGTGCATGAGCTCGGGCGCCGACTGCTCGCCGATCACCAGGTCGATGTCCGCCATCGTCAGCTGGGCTTTCCGCAGGCATTCGGCGGTCCCCTCGGTCAGCCCTTGCAGCGTCGTGCGATCCTGCGCATCGCCGTTGACGTCGGGGCGGGCCCCTCCCCCGGCCATCGTCGACAGCACCCCGCCATCGCCGCCGGCCCGGGTGAGAACCACCGCCGCCGCGGCACGGCTGTGGACGGCGCCGCCCTGCCCGGGCAGATCGACCAGCTGGTTATCGGACTCGGCGCCGATCAGCAGGACGCCCTTTGCGCCGGCCTCGACGTAGCGAATCGCGACATTGAGCGCGGCCAGCAGGCTGGTCTCGGCCGCGTAGAGATCGAAGCTCCCAACCATCGGTAGCTTCAGCTCCGTCTGCACGAGGCAGGCGGTCGTGGGCCACAGGACGTCCGGGCTGCTGGTGCCGACGATGATCATCTCGAGGTCCGAGGCGTTGACGCCCGACGCCTGCAAGGCGGCGCGCGCCGCGCCCGCCGCCAGCGATGGCGTGCTCAGCCCCTGGTCCGCCTGCACGCGGTTAGAGACGCCGGTCAGGCCCGAGCCGGTCAGCCGCCGTGCGCCGGGAACGTCGGCGGGCGGGCGATAGATGCCCAGACCGGCAATGGCTCCCAGAGCCAATCCGCGGCGCGCCTGGGCAAGCGAGGGCATCGATGCGGAAGTCACGCCTCATTTTAAGTCCGGGTTTTGCGCGTGGTTACGATCCCGGAGTTGAATTTGATCTCCTGCCGTAACCAAGAGGCGCCCCAGGGCATACATTCTTGCGAGCTTGCCGCACCCCGCCGGCCGGTTCGCTATTGTATAGACCAAATTTGGGCACGACTCCGTGCCCGCACTCCCAACCATGAGGAGGAACGGATGGCTGAAGCGAATTTCGACAAGTTCCGTGGCATCATCGCGGAGCAGCTTGGCGTCGACGTCGAGAAGGTAACCCCGGAAGCCTCCTTCACCGATGACCTGCAGGCCGACTCGCTCGATCTGGTCGAGTTGATCATGGCCTTCGAGGAGGAGTACGGGATGGAGATCTCGGACGAGGACGCCCAGAAGCTTCGTACCGTCGGCGAGGCCTGGAATTACGTCAAGGGGAAGGTGTCGGTCGCCTGATCCGGAAGCCGCGATGAGCGCCCCCTACGGCGCCCGGCCGGTGTCCTTCGTTTTCCCCGGGCAGGGATCTCAGTACGTGGGAATGGGCAAAGCTCTCTTCGAGGCATCCGAAACCGCTCGCCGGGTTTTTCGGCGGGCGGACGAGATTCTGGGCTTCGCCCTGACGCGCATGTGTTTCGAGGGACCGGAGCACGACCTCAACGACACCATCAACGCCCAGCCGGCGATCCTGACCGTGAGCATCGCCTGCCTGAACGCGATGCGGGAGCGCTGGCAGTCGATGGGCCAGGTGATCGCCCCGCAATACGTCGCCGGTCACAGCCTGGGCGAGTTTACGGCCCTGGTGGCGGCCGACGTCATCGACTTCGAGAGCGCGCTAGTGCTGGTTCGTGAGCGTGGCCGGTTGATGAAGGAGAACGGGACCGAGCGTCCCGGCGGGATGCTCGCCGTGCTCGGCCTCGATCGCGACGTGGTTGAAGCCATCGTGGCCGAAGCGGCCAGCAGTGGCGTCATCACCCTGGCCAACGCCAACTCCCCGGGGCAGATCGTGCTCTCGGGCGAGGCCGCGGCGCTCGACCGTGCGGCTGAGCTGGCTCGCGCCCGCGGCGCGGCTCGGGTGGTCCGGTTACCCATCAGCATCGCTTCCCACTCGCCACTCATGGCAAGGGCCGCCGCGCAATTCGGCGAGATCGTTGCCCGGCTTCCCCTACGCCAGCCGCGCATCCCCGTCGTCGCCAATATCACGGGCCAGATTCTGACCAGCGCCGATGACATCCGCAAGGAGCTGGCCGACCATATCTTGAAGCCGGTCCAGTGGACATCGTCCGTGGTGGAAATGGTGGCTCGCGGCAGCGCCGAATTCCTCGAGATCGGGCCCGGCCAGGTGCTGTCCGGCTTGATCCGGCGCATCAATACGGACGCCCACGTCGTCACGCTCAACGACCGCGAGGTCGCCCGCGTTCTCACGCCCTCCCCGCTGGGATGAAGCGCGTCGTCGTGACCGGGTTGGGGGCGGTGACGCCGGTCGGCCTCGATGCGCCCAGCACCTGGGCCGCCATGCTGGAAGGCCAGTCCGGGGTGGGCAAGATCACCCTGTTCGACGCCAGCGACTTCCCGGTGCAGATCGCGGGTGAGGTGAAGGGCTTCGACGCAACCGGCCGGATCGAGCCCAAAGAGCTCCGGCGGATGGACCGCTATGCCCAGCTTGGACTGGTCGCCGCTCAGGAGGCATTCGCCGATGCCGGGATGACCAAAAACGGGTTGCTCGACGACGTCGGGGTGATCTTCGGCAGTGCGGCGGGCGGGCTCGGGGTCTTTCTCGAACAGCAGCGCATCCTGCAGGAGCGCGGGCTCAAACGGGTCAGCCCAACCTTTATCCAGAACATGCTGACCGACACCGCCTCCGGGCATATTGCGATCGCGCTCGGCCTGCGCGGGCCCAATATGGCGGTGGTCTCCGCCTGTGCCACGGGCAGCGGCGCCGTGGGGGAGGCGTTCGAGACGATCCGTCGCGGCGACGCCGACGCCATCATGACCGGGGGAGCTGAGGCGGTCCTCGTTCCGGTCGTATACGCGGGGTTCTGCGCGATGCGGGCGCTAGCGCAGCACGAGGACCCGACGCAGGCGTCGCGCCCCTTCGACAAGGATCGCAACGGGTTCGTCATCTCAGAGGGCGCCGGCGCCCTGCTGCTCGAGGAGTTGGAACACGCCCGCCAGCGTGGGGTGCGCATCTACGCGGAAGTGATCGGCTATGGCTCCAGCAACGATGCCTTCGACATGGCGGCGCCGGCGGAGGGCGAAGGCGCCGTCCTGACCATGCAGCGGGCGCTGCGCAAGGCCGAGATCGAGCCGGAGCGGGTCGACTACATCAACGCTCACGGGACAGGGACACCCTTGAACGACAAATTCGAGACCGACGCCATCCGCCGCGTATTCGGCAAGCACGCCGAGCAGCTGGCGGTCAGCAGCACGAAGTCGATGACCGGCCACATGATGGGCGCGTCGGGTGCCGTGGAGGCCGTCGTCTGCGCACTCACGATCCGCGATCAGATAATCGCGCCGACGATCAACCTGCAGACGCCGGACCCCGAGTGTGACCTCGACTATGTCCCCGGCCAGGCGCGGCGAGCCGAGGTCGGCGTCGCGCTGTCGAACTCCTTCGGGCTGGGTGGTCACAACGCGAGCGTCATCCTGTCCCGCTACGACGCCCGGTCCTGACGCGTCGGGTTTTTCGCGACTTTTTTGAATACGAGCCGAATTCGAAGGTTGTGCTATCATCAGGCCGATTTTGGGGGCGCCCCGGGGCGTTCAGTAGCCAGCAAAGGAGAGTGTTATGGCGGTTAGTGGATATTGCCTGAAGTGCAAGAAGAAGGTTGACATCAAGGATCCGCAGCAGATCACGATGAAGAACGGCAAGCCCGCCACCACGGGAACCTGCCCAACCTGCGGTACCAAGATCTACAAGATCGGCAAAGCGTAACGCACAGTCGCTCGAAGTGGACAGCCGGTGCAGCGCCGGCTCTTTTCTTTTCCGGGCCCCTAGCATCCCCTGGGAGAGATTTCCGGGTTTAGCTCCCTCCCCCTCTGGGGGAGGGCACGGTGGGGGCCGGGGGCTGCGTCGCTGAGCGGCTGGCCGAATCCTTGCTGGCCAGCTCCGACTCGATCAGGTCCAGCAGGACCTCGGTGGCACTCAGGGCCACGTCGACCCCCAGGGTCTTGAAGATCCGGACGTTCGCGGGGTTGTTCACCCGGGCGACGGTCTTCGGGACGTTGAACTTCCGCTTCGCGAGCTGGCAGGCCACCAGGTTGTCCTCGTCGTCACCGGTCACGGCCACGACCACGTCCGACCGCTCCATGCCGGTGGTGGCCAGGAACGCCATCTCGTCGCCGTCGCCGACCATCACGATCTCGCCAAGGACCGAATTCAAGACCTCGGCCCGGCGGGGGTCCTTCTCGATCAGCGTCACTTCATAGCCCCGGTCGAGGAGGTGTTTGCTGAGGTAGTAGCCGACCTTGCCGCCACCGACGACGATCACGTACATCGCGCTCATCCCTTCAGCATCGCGTGGATCTGCCTTGCCCCCGACAGTGTCGGACACACCGTATTGAGGCCGAGCTCACGGTAAACGTCTTCGCGGATTGGGTCGTAGATCCGGGTGATGACCCGGGGGACCTTGAAAATCTGCTGCGCGATCTGGGCGGCCATGATGTTGCGATTGTCGCCGTTCGTCAGGGACGCAAAACCGTCCGCCGATTCGATGCCAGCCTCGCGGAGCACGTCCTCGTCGATCCCGTTGCCCAGCACCATCTCGCCCGCAAAATCGCTGCCCAGCCGGTCGAAGGCGCGCCGATTGTTGTCGATCACCGTGACCTGGTGGCCGGCCTTGGAGAGGGCGAGGGCCGCCATCGCGCCGACGCGGCCACAACCGACGATCACGAGCTTCATGAAGGAAGACCCATTCTAGACACTACCGGCCGAGCGACAGGCGCGCCGCCTCCACCTCGGGAAGCCCTGCCTCGCGGATCTTGGCCTGGGTCGCCGCCACGTCGTACGGCACCCGAGCGAAGCGGACCGCCGGCCTGCCCAGGTCGACCACGGCATAGGCCGCGTGGGGGTTGCCGTCTCGCGGCTGGCCGACACTTCCGGGGTTGACGAGCGCGGCGGGCGGCAATTCAATCCAGGCATCCGACTCCGGCACCTGCTCGCCCTCCTCGGTAAAGATCCGAGGGAGGTGCGTGTGCCCGAAGAAACACAGCCGCTGGCCCAGCCGAACCAGAATCTCGAGCGCCTGGAGATCGTCAAGGATGTACTCCCAGATGTACGGCTTGCGCGGGCTGCCGTGCACGTAGCGGTGGGAGCCCAGCCGCCCGTACTTGGGTAGGCTCGCCAGGTACCGCCGGCTCTCCGGCGTGAGAACCTCGTGCGTCCAGCGGGCGGCGGCGGCCGCATGCGGATTGAACCACTCGAGCACGGAGGGGTCGAGCATCGCCTGGTCGTGGTTGCCCAGGACGGCACGCGCTCGCCGGGCGCGAAGCCGGGCGATCACGGCATTTGGGTCTGGCCCGTAGCCGACGATGTCGCCGAGCACAAGGATCTGGTCGACCCTGGGCATGGCGGCGAGCACGGCCTCCAGCGCCTCAATGTTGCTGTGCACGTCGGAGAGCAGACCGATCGTCGGGCCGGAAGCGGGCTCAGGCGTAGACGCGTTCGTGGGCGTAGAGGAAGAGGATGCGTACGGTGGCGGCGACCGGAACCGCGACGAAGAGCCCGAGGATGCCTCCAAGGTAACCGCCCACGACAAACGCAACGATGATCAGCATCGGGCTGAGGTGAACGGCGTCGCCGAAGACCTTAGGGGAGATGAAGTTGTAGATGACGTTCGAGATCACGAAGTAGAGGACCAAGACCAGGACGACCTTGCCCGACGATTGCGAAACAAAGGCGGCGACGGCCACCGCCGGTAGGGCGCCGAGGAATGGTCCGATGAACGGGATGAACGCCGTGACTCCGGCCACGATGCCGAGCGCGAGCGAGTAGGGGACTCCGACGATCCACAGGGCGATCCCGGTCACCAACCCGACCAGGGCGCAAATGGCCAGCTGGCCTCGCATGTAGGCGCCCAGCATGCGATAGACGTCGGCCGCCAGATCATGCGCATCGGTTCGGTAGCCCTGCGGCACCAGCTCCGCGAAGAATCGGCGAATGCCGTGGGCATCCTTGACGAGGAAGAACGCCACCAG
>DATBYO010000141.1:0-37234 GCA_036513655.1 Candidatus Dormiibacterota bacterium
TTGAGGACCTCGTTGAACGCGACGACGTGGTCGTCGGTCGGGCAATGCCGCTGCTGCTTGATCGGGAGCTGGCAATGCGGGCACAACTGGCGGAACGAGACCGCGCTGTGCGCCTCGGTGGCGAGATACATCCGGACGGGAATCGCCACCATCCCGAAACTGATCGCGCCCCGCCACATAGACCGGGCCATGGACATGGCCTCCTTTGCTGAGTTGTGCGGATTATACCGCCGGTTGGGTGGGAGCCCGAAAAGATGTTCGGACGCGTAGGACGCTGGAGGCCAGCTGCTGAGCGTACTGCGGACCCAGCGCCTCGTGCTTGAAGTAGATATAGACGTCTCGGCCGCCCGCGAGGTACCCGCTCACCCGTCGAGCCCAGGCGCTCAGGCGTTGGGGCGAATAGGTCTCCCGCCGCAGGCGGAGATAGATGAAGGCGCCGCGGCCGAGAAGCCCGGGCTCGGCTTCGCCGTCACCGTGCACCAGCGCCGCGCCGAACTGCTCGAGCAGGCCGGCGACCTCGGGCGTGTGCCACGACCGGTGGCGAAACTGAAAGGCGACACGCCATTTCGCCGGGAGCAGCGCAACGATCCGCTCGATCCGCCCCGCATCGAACGGTGCGGTCGGCGGGAGCTGGAATAGGACCGGGCCGAGCCGGTCGCCGAAGGCGTCGGTCTCCTCTGCCAGGACCCGAACCGCCTCCTCGAGGTTCGGCATCCTTCGGTTGTGCGTGATGCGCCGGTGCGCCTTGACGGCGAAGCGGAAGCCAGGCGGCACGCTTGCGGCCCACCCGGTAATCACGTCCTCCGGCTGGGTGCGATAGAAGGTGGCGTTGACCTCGACGGTCCCAAGGTGCTCGGCGTAATAGGCCAGCATGTCCGTCGATTTGATTCGGCGGGGATAGAAAGAACCTCGCCACCCCGAGTAGGAAAAGCCCGACGTGCCAACGAAGAACTGGGGCACGGCTCGTTCAGCTAGATGTTGGGCACGCCCCTGATCAGGCCCATGAACTCGGCACGAGTCTTGGGGTCGGTCTGGAAGATGCCCAGCACGCAGCTGGTGAAGACACGGCTGTTCTGCTTTTCGACGCCGCGCATCTTCATGCAAAGGTGATCGGCCTCGACCACGACGCCGACCCCGACCGGTTCGAGGTACTTCTGCAGGCATTCGGCGATCTGGCGCGTCATCCGCTCCTGCACCTGGAGCCGCCGGCTGTAGAGCTCGACCAGGCGCGGCATCTTGCTGAGGCCGATCAGCTTGCCGCGCGGGATATAGCCGATATGCACGCGGCCAAAGAACGGCAGCAGGTGATGCTCGCAGAGCGAGTACATCTCGATGTCCTTGACGACGACCATGTCCTTGTAGGTCTCGGTGAAGGTCGCGCCGCCGAAGACGTCTTCCATGGTCATGTGATAGCCGCGGGTGAGGAACTCGAGGCTTTCCTTCACCCGTTCCGGGGTGTCGCGAAGGCCCTCGCGTGACGGGTCCTCGCCGAGCAAGATCAGCTGATGGCGGATCAGCGCCTCCATCGAAATTGCGTCGCTCCCACGGTCAGCGGCCTGCGCCATGGCTCCATTATGCGGAGCCAACCCGGTCCGCCCTAATTGTCTCCCCGCTTTTCCACGCTGGAGCGGGGCCCCTTAGCTGATGACGTTCATCGGGTCGGCCGGGAACTCGCGCAGGTACGCCTGCATCGCCACCCACAGGGCCTTGACGGAGATGGTCTGGAAGTCCGGGCCGCGATAGCCGGCCAGCGGCGACGGGGTCTCCGCATAGGTGACGGTGTCAAGCGCCGGATCATCGTGACTGAAGTCGAAGGCGAAGACGGTGATCATGTGGGTGGCGTTCCAATGGTTCCAACCGGGCATCGTTCTGGTCATCGTCTGGACCATCACGGGAACGCCGTGACCGAAGGTCGTGATCGCTTGCTGATCGACGATATCCCGGCGGATCCGGGCCGTCACCTCATCGAGCGTGGTCACGTGCTCCGCCTTGTACCGCGGCTGATTGAGGGCGGGCACGACCATCGGATTGAGAAACGCATTGATCCCGTTCGTGGCATCGGCACCGTATTCGCCACGATTCGGGTTCAGCTTGGAGGCACGGGCCACGGTCTCGATGTCGGGGACCTGCGACATCCAGGCCGACAGCAGAACCTGGGTGGCGCCGGCCCCGCAATAGTTGCGATGGGCCCAGTCGCCAGGCTCGTGGAAGCCGCGAACCTCGACGGCGCCCTGGCTCACGGCCACCTGGCCGACGGCGTAGGAGGGGGATGGCGCGGGCGTGCTACTGGGGCTCGGCGTCGCTTTCGGGAAGTTGTAGGCCAGGGCGACCGGCCCGACGGCCCGCGAACTTACCTGGGCGCCAAAGCACGATGGCAGCAACGCGGCGAATGCCATCGCCAGCGCAATCTTGATCACTCCCTGTGACATTTCGGTCTCATCCTATCAGTGACGGTATCAACTGGCCAGACCCTGCGGACGGTTGTTACAACGGCGGCGGGGGTCCGACGGTTACCCCCCGATCAGTATGGGGGACGGACGGCTTGTTCTTCGGTAATGATATGAGTAATATCACTTTATCCTAATGTCGAACAACCGGATACACATTCCGCTGTGGGGGGCCCTGGTGAGCAGGAAGAAGCCAAGCGAAACGATCAAAGACCCGCTGCGAGCGCGGCTGAAGCCGATCCCGGAGCCGTCCGGTGAGGAATTGTTGAAGGGCGACGACAAGCCGCCGGAGCTTGCGGCCGGTGCCACGCCCAGGGCTGGCCGAACCACGCTCGATGAGACCCGGCGAAAGGGGTTCTTCGGCGTCTTGCAACTCCTCGGCCCGGGGCTGGTCACCGGCGCCAGTGACGACGACCCCAGCGGCATCGGGACCTACTCCCAGGTCGGAAGCCAGTTCGGCTACGGCCTGCTCTGGACGGCGCTCTTCACCTTCCCCCTGATGAGCGCGGTGCAGGAGCTCTGCGCACGCATCGCCCTGCAGACCGGCGTCGGCCTCGGCGTCAGCCTGCGCCGGAAGTTCCCTCGCTGGCTGGTGGGCATCGCCATCCTGGGATTGCTCGTCGCCAACACCTTCAATATCGGCGCCGACCTGGGCGCGGTGGCCGCCGGCGGCGCGTTGCTGTCGCGTGGCGCGATCACGGGCCTCTGGCTGATCGTTCCCGTCGCGCTGCTCATCATCGGCCTGCAGCTGTTTGTGACCTACGGGACCATCTTCAAGATCTTCAAATGGCTGACGCTGGCCCTCTTCGCTTACGTCATCACCGCCTTCTTCGCACACCCGCAACTCGGGGAGGTCGTGAGGTCGACCTTCATCCCCCACCTCGAGCTCTCGAAGGACTACATCATGGCGCTGGTGGCGGTGCTGGGCACCACGATCTCGCCGTACCTCTTCTTCTGGCAAGCCTCCTCGGAAGTCGACGAGCTGATCGCGGCCGGTGCCACGACGCCGCTGGTTGGCCGCCGCGGGCTGGAGCGGTCCGAGCTGCGCGCCGCCCGCGTCGACATCCTGATCGGAATGGCTTTTTCCAATCTGGTCATGTACTTCATCATCTTGACCTCGGCCGCGGTTCTCCACGCCCACAACAAGACTGGCATCCAGACCGCCGACCAGGCCGCCGCGGCGCTGGCACCGTTTGCCGGCCCCTTCGCGTTCATCGTATTTGCGGTCGGCATGATCGGGGCCGGCCTGCTGGCGATCCCGATCCTGGCCGGCTCCGCCTCCTACGCATTGAAGGAGTTCCTCGGACTGCGCGGCAACCTGGCCAGCAAGCCCCGTTACCGGCCCACCTTCTACATCATGCTGACGCTCGCCACGCTAGCCGGTGTCGTCATGAACTTCCTCCACCTGGATCCGATCCGCGGTCTCTTCATCGCCGCCGTCATCAATGGCGTCGTGGCACCCCCGTTGCTCGTTCTGATCACGCTGCTCGGTGCCGACCGCCGGATCATGAAGGAGCACGTCACCGGCAAGGTCAGCCGCACCCTCACCGGCGCCGCCACCATCCTCATGGCCGCGGCGGCAACGGCCATGTTCGTCACCCTCTTCACGCACGGGTAACGCCGGCGACGCGATGCCAGATGGGCATTCAATTCTTAGGTGGTTCTCATGTGAGCGTGCTTTCATGAGTGGCGACAGTGGCTGACCAACCGCACGTGCTCGTCGTGGATGACGACGCCAAGATCGCAGCCGCGCTCCGCCGCGCGCTCATCTATGAGGGCTATCACGTCGAGGTCGCGCCCGACGGGCAGATCGCGCTCAACCGCGCCCGAGAGCGGATGCCGGACCTGGCGATCCTCGACATCATGATGCCCGGCATCGACGGGCTCGAAGTCACGCGGCGGTTGCGCGCCGAAGGCGACGTCCCGATCCTGCTCCTGACCGCAAAGGACGGGACCGCCGACCGGGTCAAGGGACTGGACAGCGGCGCCGACGATTACCTGGTCAAGCCCTTCGCGTACGAGGAGCTGCTGGCCCGCGTCCGCGCGCTGCTCCGCCGCCGCGCGCCGCGAGCCCGACGCACGCTGCGCTATGCGGACGTGGTCATGGACATGGCGACCCGGGAAGTGCGCCGAGCCGATCAGCCGATCACCACCACCGCCAAGGAGTTCGACCTGCTCCAGCACTTCATGCGCAATCCCGGGCAGGTCCTCCGCCGGGAGCAGTTGCTCGATGCGGTCTGGGGCTTCGACTTCGGGGCGAGCAGCAACGTGGTGGACGTCTACGTCGGCTACCTTCGGCAGAAGCTCGAGCAGAGCGCGCGCCCACGCCTCCTGCAGACGGTTCGCGGCGTTGGGTACATATTGAAGGAGGAATGAGCTCTTCCCTCGGCGCTCCCTCATCTGTCGCGGCACGCCTCGCTCCGCTTCGCAGCTCCGTCGGTCGCCTAGCCGGCTGGGTCGACCAGCAAACGGCGTTCCGCCATCGGCTTCCCATTCGGGCGCGCATCGCGTTGTTCGGGGCTGCCGTCGTCGCGCTCACGGTGCTGATCTTTAGCGTGTTGGTGTATGTGATCGTCAGCCGCAGCCTGGTTACGCAACAGGACAACAACCTGAAGCTGCAAGGAGACTACGTCTGGAGACTCCTCGAATCCGGGCGCCCCTTTCGGCTGGGTGGCCCGTCGTTCCCGCTCGTCGACCTTAAGAGCGGCTCGGCACCGTTTGTCGAGATCGTGCCTCTGTCTGGCCAGCCTCTCTCGACGGGGACCATCAACGACAGTGTCCCGGTTCTGCCGGACAGCGTCTCGAAGTCGGCTACGGATCGTGGCCAATGGATTGACGTGCAGGCGCAAGATGGGCCGTCGCTACGAGCCTACGTGCGAGCCTGGAGTGTCCCCGGTAGCAGTGGCTATGTTCTGGTTGGTCAGCCACTCTTGGGGGTCGAGGGCCAGCTCGCCGGCCTTCGTCTCTTGCTGCTCGCCGGTGGACTGCTGAGCCTCGTCGGTGCGGCGGCGGCCAGCTGGCTCGTCGCCGGCCGAGCCCTTCGTCCAATCGATGCCATGGCGACAACTGCGGAGGATATCGGCCGGACCCAGGACCTCAGTCGCCGGCTGCCGGAAAGTGAGCCCGACGACGAAGTGGGTCGCCTCCAGCGGAGCTTCAACCAGATGCTGCGTCAGCTCGAGGATGCGTACCGCCGGCTGCAATCGGCGCTGGTCGCCCAGCGTCGCTTCGTGGCCGACGCCTCACACGAGCTGCGCACGCCGCTGACAACGATTCGGGGAAACGTTGGGCTCTTGCTGAAACGGGACGACATCGCGTCCGATGACCGCGTCGCCGCGCTCAACGACATCGCCGGTGAGAGCGAGCGGATGAGCCGAATGGTGCAGGATTTGCTGACGTTGGCTCGCGCGGATGCCGGCTACCACCTCGAAAGGACACCGATCGATCTGTTGCCCATCATCCAGGAGGTGTCGCGTCAGGCGCAGACCCTACAGCCAGCAAGACGTATCGAACTGCTGGACGGCGTGCCGGTGTCGCTTCTGGGCAATGCCGACGCGATCAAGCAGCTGCTCTGGATCCTGATCGACAACGCCTTCAAGCACACGCATGACGGCGGGCGGATTCAGCTGCAGCTTCACAACGGTCGAGCTGCGGCACGGCTGGTGGTCGTCGATGACGGCCCGGGGATTCCCAGGGAAGATCTCGAGCGTGTGTTCGAGCGCTTCTACCAGTCCGATGCCTCGCGCTCGGGCGAAGGGACCGGCCTGGGCCTGGCGATCGCGCGGTGGATCGCGAGAGAGCACGGCGGCCAGGTGACGGCCTCCAACGACCCCCATGGGGGTGCGGCCTTCACCGTCGAGCTGCCCGTTGCCAGTTGACAAAGTCTTAGTGAACTCTTAGGTAGCACTCATAGGTGGCTCATCGGTCCGGCGCACCATCAGGCTTGCGTCATGCAGGATCCTTACGCGCCTGACTTCCTAGAGGCACCGGCCCCGCCGGAGCCTGCATCGGTCACGCCGGAGCCTCCCGCACCCCAACCTGCTCCCTCCTTTCCCCACCGTCCGGCGCGCAGCATGGCAGCGGCCATGCTCGCCGCCGGGCTGGTCATCGGCAGCATCGGCGGAGGCGCGATCGGCGCGATCCTCACCAGCCACCGCACCGCAACCAACACGACGGCCTCCCGGAACGCAACGGTTGCCGCGGGTGTCGCCGCGCCAGCGCCGGCACCCGGGTCATTCGCCGCCATCTACCAGCAAACGAAAGACGGCGTGGTCACCATTACGACCTCGACCTCGACCGGCGGTCCCCGCTCCTTCTCACAGGCGGAAGGCTCCGGCATCGTGGTCGACAAGCAGGGTGACATCCTGACCAACGCCCACGTGGTAGCCGGCGCAACACAGGTCTCGGTGAGCTTCAGCGACGGGCATACGGCCAGCGGACAGGTGAAGGGCGTCGACCAGAGCGCCGACCTGGCGGTTGTCCAGGTCTCCGTGTCTGCGGATCAACTCCATCCGATGACGACCGGGAACTCCGACGCGCTCCAGGTGGGCGAGACCGCGCTGGCCATTGGAGCGCCCTTCGGCCTCTCCGGGAGCTTTACCGCCGGCATCATTTCCGGCCTCAACCGCAGCACCACCGCCCCGAACCATCGAGCGCTGACCGGGATGATCCAGACCGATGCCCCGATCAATCCAGGGAATTCCGGCGGCGCGTTGCTCGACGGCCGCGGCCAGCTGATCGGCATCAATGATTCCATTCAGAGCCCGGTCGAAGGCAACGTCGGCATCGGGTTCGCGATCCCGATCAACCGCGCGCAGAGTCTGCTGCCCTCGCTGGAGAAGGGCATCGCCATCCAGCATCCCTGGCTCGGCATCACCGGCCAAACGCTCACCGCGCTTTCGGCCGGCCAGCTCGGGATCAATGAGAACTCCGGCGTGCTGGTGATCAGCGTTGTTCCCGGCGGCCCCGCGGCGAAGGCCGGCTTGCAAGGCAGCGGCCAGGCGGACGCCAGCGATGACGTCATCACCGCCATCGACGGCCACGCGATCACCACGATCGACGAGCTGACCTCATACCTCGACACCAAGAAGGTCGGCGATCGGGTCACGCTGTCGGTCACCCGCAACGGCCAGCACATCTCGGTAGGAGTGACGCTGGGCAATTTCCAGGCCCAGCCGTCGGCGACGCCGTAGCGTCGCGTCGCTTAGCGAAAACTTAGTGGGGGCTCATGGTCTTTTCAAACACTCCGGCCAGCATGAGCGCCAATGAGACAAGCACCCACGCTTAAGCCGTTACCCCAGCTCCGACGCCACGCCTGGCTCAGCGGCACGAGGGCCTGGGTGATCGGCCTGGGACTGGTCGGCCTCCTGCTCGTCGGCCTGATCGCGCGAGACACCATCTTTGCGAGCCCAGCCGCGGCCACCATCCGGACGGCCGCAGCCGATCGGGGCACGGTGAGCTCCGTCGTCAGCGGCACCGGATCGTTGCTCCCGGTCGGACGCATGACCGTCAACTTCAAGTCGACCGGCATCCTGACCGAAGTCGACGTCCGGGTGGGCGACAAGGTGACGACCGGTCAGGTGCTGGCCCGCATCGACTCGTCGACGCAGCAGGCCACGCTCGCGCAGGCGCAGGCGTCGCTCGCGTCGGCCCAGGCGAACATGCAGTCGACCCAATCCCCGCTCACCGCGGCGCAGGTCGCTCAGCTGCAGCATCAAGTCACCGCCGCCCAAACGAATTACAACGACACCGTGGCTTCCGTGAATGCCACTAACCAGGCCGATGCCGCGACCGTCGCCAGTGACCAGACAAAGGTCAACAGCGACTGCGGCATCGATCCGGCCTCCGCAGCCTGCGCCCAGAGTAAGGCTCAGTTAGCGAATGACCAGAGCAAACAGCACATGGACGCGATCAGCGGCCAGTCCAAGATCAACTCGGCATCGCAGCAGATCACCTCCTCGCGTGACAACCTGGCGGTGCAGACCCAGGTCAAACCGAACGCCCTGGCCTCGGGCCAGGCGCAGGTGGCTTCCGCGCAGGCCCAGGTGCAGGCGGCCCAGCTCGCCGTGAACCAGACCACCCTCACCGCCCCGACCTCGGGCGTGGTCATCAGCATCAACGGCGTCCCAGGAGAGACGGCGGGAGGCGGAACCCCGCAGTCGCCCGGATCTCTCGCCCCGGCGCCGTCCTCGAGCGGAGGGTCGGGTGGCTCCTCCGGCTTCATGGTGATCGACGACAACAGCAGTTTCGTCGCCGTGATGCCGTTCGCGGAGACGGATGCCGCGCGGCTGGCGGCCAATCAGACGACCTCGTTGACGTTCGACGCCATCCCGGGCTTGACGATCTCGGGACACGTGCTGACCATCAGCCCGGGCGCGACGGTGGTATCCAACGTCGTCGACTACTACGTCAGCTTCGTCCTCAACCGCACCGACCCGCGCCTGCGCGAAGGCATGACCGCGAACGCCTCGGTCACCGTCGCCCAGGCGGATAACGCCGTCCGGGTTCCCAATGCCGCGGTTCGAACCACGGGTGGGACCAGCATGGTCACCGTCCTCTCCAAAGGCCAGCAGGTGCCCACCGAGGTCATCACCGGAGTGGTGGGCGACACCTACACCGAAATCAAGGCGGGTCTGAACGAGGGCGACACGGTGGTGCTTCCCAGCATCCGCACGACCACCGGGACCACCACGAACGGCAACAACCTGTTACGGGGCGGTGGCTTCGGCGGAGGCACCCGAGGCGGCGGCGGGTGATCACCCTCGAGGGGGTCACCAAGATCTACCACGCCGGTGAGGTCGAGGTCCCGGCCCTCAAGGGCCTTTCCCTCCATATCCCGGAGGGCGAGTTCATCGCGATCATGGGCCCCTCGGGTTCGGGCAAGAGCACGCTGATGAACTTGATCGGCTGCCTCGATCAGGCAACCTCGGGCCGATACATCCTCGATGGCTACGACGTCTCGGACCTGACGGACGATCAGCTGGCGTGGATCCGCAATCGAAAGATCGGCTTCGTCTTCCAATCCTTCAACTTGATTCCGCGGGCGAGTGCCGTCCACAACGTCGAGATGCCGTTGATCTACGCCGGCGATAACGAGCAGCGTCGGGAGCGGGCGATGGCGGCGCTGGAAGCGGTCGGGATCCTGGACCGCGCCAGCCATCTGCCCAACGAGCTCTCCGGCGGGCAGCAACAGCGGGTCGCGGTGGCGCGTGCCCTCATCACCGATCCCGCGATCCTGCTCGCCGACGAGCCGACCGGGAATCTCGACAGCGAGTCGAGCCTCGAGATCATGAAGCTGCTGCGCGATCTCAACCAGCAGGGCCGGACCATCGTCCTGATCACACACGAGGCCGACATCGCGGCGTTTGCCTCGCGGGTCGTCCGGCTCCGCGACGGTGTGATCGTGAGCGATCAACGGCAGTCGGTCACCTCGGAGATGGTGCAGTGAGCATCCTCGAGGGGCTGCGGCTGGCGGTCAACGGGTTGCTGTCGAACCGGCTCCGGTCGGCGTTGACGATGCTGGGCATCCTGATCGGTGTCTCAGCCGTCATCCTGTTGGTCGGCGTCGGCAACGGCGCGACCGTCGCGGTCCAGCAGCAGATCCAATCCCTGGGCTCCAACCTGCTGACCGTGTTCCCGTCCAACGCGAGAGGCGCGGGTGGGGTTCAGCAGGGATTTGGCACGGGGTCGACCCTGACGCTCGATGATGTCAAGGCGATCGCGAACCGGCAGACGTCACCCGACGTCGTGACGGCGATTCCCAGCGCCGGCGGCCGGGCGCAACTCACCTACGGCAACCAGAACTGGAACAGCAGCCTGACCGGCACCACGCAGGATTTCCCCTCAGTGCGCAACTACCAGGTGGCGAGTGGGGTGTTCTTCACCTCGGGCGATGTCGACGCCTCGAGCAAGGTGGCGGTCATCGGCCCGACGGTCGCGACCAATCTTTTCGCTGGCGCCGATCCGATCGGCCAGGTGATGAAGATCAACCGGCAGAACTTCCGCATCGTCGGCGTGTTCGCCCCCAAAGGCTCCTCCGGCGGCTTCAACAACCAGGACGACGTGGTCGTCGTGCCGATCACGTCAGCCTGGAGCTACCTGCTGGGCGGCCGCGGAAAAAATATCCAGCAGATCTACGTCGAGGCCACCAGCGCGGAAGCGACGGCGGCCGCCAACACCGAAGTCACCCAGGTTTTGCTCGACCGGCATCACATCTCGGACCCGACGCTCGCCGACTTCCAGATTCTCAGCCAGCAGGACGTGCTCAACAGCGCATCGCAGAGCACGGGTGTGCTCACCTTGATGCTGGGCGCGATCGCCGGCATCTCGCTGGTCGTCGGTGGCATCGGAATCATGAACATCATGCTGGTCACCGTCACCGAGCGGACCCGTGAGATTGGCATCCGAAAGGCGATCGGCGCCCGGCGGCAAGACATCCTGCTGCAGTTCCTGATCGAGTCGATGTTCCTCTCAGGCCTCGGGGGCGCGCTGGGAATCCTGATCAGCTTCGGCCTGGCACGGGTCTTGCCGCTGCTCGTGTCGACCCTGCCCACGCCGATCATCTCCACGCCGTCCGTCTTCATGGCGTTCGGCATCTCCGTCGGCATCGGCCTGTTCTTCGGCCTCTATCCCGCGAACCGGGCGGCTCGCCTTCGTCCAATCGAAGCGTTGCGATACGAGTGAATTCCCAGGAGGTTACGCAATGATCAAATACCCGATCGCTGCACTCATCGTCGTGGTTGCGCTGCTCGGTGGCTTCTACGGCGGCTACAAGATTGGTGGCGGGGGCACGGCCGCCGCTGCCAGCTCGACAACCGGAACGGGCACCGGGCGGACCGGCGGCAACGGATTTGGCGGGGGTCGCGGGCTGGCGGCGGCCTGTCCATCCCCGGGCGCCACGCCGGCGGCTTCAGCGAGTGGCGCGGCGGCTCGGCGCGGCGCGACCGGCACCGTCACCAACTTGACGAACAACAGCCTCACGATCCATGACGCCCGCTGCAATACGGACGTCAAGGTCACCTTCGACCAGAGCGTGATCGTGCGCAAGACCGTGGTCGGCCAGTCATCCGACCTGCAGGAGACCGAGACCATCACCGTGACCGGCACCCGGCAGGCGGATGGCAGCATCAAGGCGAACACCATCAACATCGTGCCGGCCGGCTCGGCGGGGTTCGGAGGCGGGGCCGCCAGCGGCGGCTGACGCCATAGCGGCGTGGACCGCCTTACCTGGCTGCTGCTGGCGCTGGTCTTGCTGCTGGTCGGCGTGTACCTGCACGTACATCTGGCGGGCGAATGGCTCGCCTACCTGGTCGCCGGGGTGGGCGCGGGCATCGGGCTGGCGCTGGTCGGCAGCGTGATCCACGACGCGTTCGCCGGCCAGCGCCACGGGCACTGACCGGCGCGTTCGGCGAAAGGCGACTATGCCCTGAAGGTCAGGCGCGAGAAGCGCGACGACCAGTCCTTGGCGTGACCGCGACGGACGAAGGCCGTAACCGCGACGGCGATCAGGACGATCAACAGCAGGGCCAGCAGGCCGAACAGGAAGAGGATGCCGCCGGCTGCACTGAAGAAGCCCACCAGGCCCCCAAAGAGGCCCGTGTCGGTTGACGTCGCCGGCGTTCCCGCGCCGGAGGTTGTCGCGTAGCCGTCAGACGCCCGGCCGTGCGTCCCCTCGTTCGGAGCCGCCCCGGTGGTGCCTGAGCCGGTGGAGTCGGCCACCGAGGTCTGGCCCCCGCCCGCCGTTGTGCCGGCGCCGGTGGTGGAGCCGTTCGTGCGGGCGGAACCGGAGCCCGTGCCGCCACTTCGGCTAGCGGCGGAAGCCGATGCGCCCGGGCTGGGCGGCGTGCAGAACAGCACGGCAGCCGTCGAGCCGGCCGGGTCGGTCGGATGCGGGTTCGCCGATTGCGGGAAGCAGGTCGGCGAAACGCCCGGCGTATCGGCGAACGCCGGCGCCGCCGTCTGAATCCCCGCGAAGACGACGATCGTGGCCGCCGCCAGAGCGGCCAATTGCGCGATTAGCTTGCGCATAGAACACCTCCAAAAGGGATGGCTCGACACTAGCCTTGGTCCTCCCTGGCTTCGCCCCCCGGGCGCAGCGCTGCGAGGCCCTCCAAATGGAGTGGAGACGAGTTCAGCTGATAACGGAAAGGCCAAAAACTACCTATGCAAGACGGCATATTTCGGGGCGTTGTCCTGTCAAGAGCCTGCCGCAACAAAGACGGCGAAGACTCTGGACCGTATCCAATGGTCACTCACCGCTCGCTCAGACGGCGGATCGTTCTCCCCTTCATCGTGCTCGTCGTTTTCGTGGGCTTTATCGGCACCGCCGTCGTTAGCGCGCAGGTTGGAGGGTCGGCCGCGGGAGCCTTCGACAACAGCCTCGTCCGGTCATCGCTCCGCACCAACGACCGCGTTGCCTCGCTGGAAAACGACCGGCTCCAGCAGCTGCGGGCGGCGGCCGACACGGCCGGGATCGCCGCCGCCACCACCCGGGAAGACAGTGCTGCCGCAAGCAAGCTGCTTGGCCCGATCGTCGGCAATGCCCAGCCCGAACACCTGCTGCTTCGGGTCGTGACGCTGGGCGGCCGCCTGGTCGTCGCATTACGACGTGACTCCACCGGCCTGACTACCCTCACCGACGGCATCACCTATGTCGGGGTCCCGGCGGTCCAGCACGTGCTTCGAGGAGACCGCGACGCGCTGGGTGACAAGTACGTCTTCCTGGCGACCGAGGGGTCGCAGCCGGTGCTCTACTGGGCCGCCCCGGTTCGGACGGAAACGCAGGCGCAGACCGTGGTTGGCGCGGTGCTGCTCGGCGAGCCGCTGTCCGACATCGCGCAGACCATTCGCGGGACGAACGTGCTCGACGTTGCGTTTTACAGCCCGTCCGGGCAGGTGCTGACGGCGTCACTGCAAGGGATGCCAGCCCTCGCCGTCGACACCATGCGACAGGTCACGAGCGACGCGCCGGTCCGGATCGCGATGCAACGGCAGGATCACGCCTATCGGCTCCTGATTAGCGACTGGACGATGCGCGGAGCCCCCCTTGGATACCTGGGAGTCGGCCAAAACGCCGATGAGCTTTCGGCCTCACTCAACGCCCTCCGGCTCGTCCTGGTCGCGTTGTTCGGCGCTATCGCCCTCGGTGCCCTGCTGATTGGCCTGGCGCTAGCCGACCGGATCACGCGCCCCATCGACCAGCTGGTCGCCTCGATGCGAGTCGTCTCGGCCGGCGACTATAGCCGCCGCGTGCCAGTCGGTCCGCCGGATGAGATCGGATACCTGGCCCAAACGTTCAACGAGATGACGGCCGCGCTGCAGACGCAGATCCGCGAGCGCGAGGAGGCGTTCTTCCGCAACCTCGAGGCGCTCGCCCGCGTCATCGATGCCCGAGACCCTTATACGTTCGAGCATTCGGCGCGGGTGGCCGCCATCAGCCTGGAACTGGCGGAGGGTATGGGATTGCCGCCTGCCGACCTGGTCGTGCTGCGGCGGTCCGGACTGCTGCACGATGTCGGCAAGATCGGAGTACCCGACCAGATCCTCGGAAAGACGGGGCCGCTGACGGATGACGAATGGGCTTCGATTCGGCGGCACCCGGTGATCGGCTTCGAGATGCTCAAGGACGTCCCTTTCCTGCAACCGAGCCTCGATCCCATCCGACACCACCATGAGCGGTGGGACGGGGAGGGCTACCCGGACAAGCTCAAAGGCGCGGCGACTTCGCTGCTGGCACGCATCGTCACGCTCGCCGACGCCTTCGATGCCATGACCTCCGACCGGCCGTATCGCAAGAGCTTTTCCTTTGAGTTCGCGGCACAGACCATCGTCAGCGAAGCCGGCCGTCAGTTCGACCCCGCGGTGGTCGAGGCGTTCAAGGTCAAACAGACCGCCATCATTGCCCGCCTCCAGGAGATGGGCAAGAAGCCGACGCCGCACGCATCGGATATCCGCATCGACGAGGCGGCATGAGCCGGGCGCTTCGCTGGGCGCGATGGATGCTGGTCGGCACCGCCGTGCTCCTGCTTTTCTGGGCGGCCGCCGTCGTCGGCGGTTGGGCGCCGGGACTGCAGCGACTCGCGACCAGCGTGCACGGACCACTCGTCGCCGACTACCGCGCCGACAGTCCGGCAAGACTTGCCCCTCTATCGCCCGACGTGCTGCGCGATGCGGCCGGCGACCATGCCGCGGGCTCTGGATCGGCGACGCCGCGGCCCTCAACGTCACCCGGTGGATCCGCATCACCGTCACCGAGCGCGTCCGGTCCCCTGCCGACACCGAGCCCCTCGATCCCGACGCCCACCCTGCCCGTGCCGACGCCCACCCTGCCCGTACCGACGCCCACCCTGCCGGTGCCGACGCCCACGCTACCGGTGCCCACTCCGACGCTGCCCGTCCCTTAGGCGGTTCCTGACGGCATCAACATGCCGGCGGTGGTGAGGGCGAGCGCGAGGTGGGAGGGAGGGGACATTGTTTCCTCGCCTCATCGCCCTACACCGACCGCTGACGCTCGGCCGACAGAGCCAATCCGAGCGGCTTACGTGAGGACGATATCGCCCGAACAGATCGCTGTCGGCGTGCCTTCGGAGGAGGGGCGCCTCCCGCAACTGCAGGGCGCGGCCATGGAGCAGATCTAGGCGGCGTCCAGCAATCCGTAGCGGGCGGCGCAGGCGAGTGCTTCGAGCTTGGAGTGAGCGTCCAGCTTCTCCAGGATGTTCTGGACGTGACCGCGAACGGTCGTGAAACCGATGCCGAGCTCAGCGGCAATGGCACGGTTGTCGAGGCCCTCCGCCATCAAGGCAAGGACCTCCTTTTCTCGTGGGGTGAGGCCGTCGAGCAGCCGGCGACGATCGTCGTCGTCACGCGCCATTTCCTGCGACCGGGCGAGCAGTCTGGCCAGCTGCGCGGCGGGGATCAGCATCTCCCCGTCGGCTGCGCGGCGCACGGCGTCGACGACGTCGGCCGTGGCTCGGGACTTCGGCAGGTAGGCGCAGGCGCCGGCGCGAACGGCGGCAATCATGGCCTCCTCGCTTTCGTCGGCGCTCAGGAAAACGATCGCCACCTTTGGTTGGTTCTCGCGAAGGCGGCCGGCGACGTCCGCACCGGTGCCGTCCGGCAGATGGGAGTCCATCACCACCACGTCAGGCTGACGAACGGCCGCCAGCCGGACCGCCTCGGCCGTGGTCGCGGCGGTGCCGACGACATCAAGGTCGCCGGTCGCGCGCAGCATGGCGGCAAGCCCCTCCGCAACCAGGAGGTGGTCTTCGACCAGCAGCACGGTGATGCGGGCGCGTTCAGGCGGCATCCGCGACACCATCCTTGCCGTCGGGGATCCAGTACTCGACGACGCAGCCGTTGCCGGTCGACGACGTGATTCGCAGCCATCCACCCGCCATCTCGGCGCGCTCACGCATGGCGACCAGCCCGAGGTGACCGGGTGCCGACCCGCCATCGCCCTCGAAGCCGACGCCGTTGTCATTGATCCGGGTCAGGATGCCACCGTCCACAGCCGACACTGCACATTCGACGCGGTTGGCTCGGGCATGCTTGCGGACGTTTGCCAGCGCCTCCTGGGCGATGCGGTAGGCAATGACCTGCGTCTCGGAGGCCGGGCTGTGGTCGAGGGCCGTCTCCAAGGCCACCTCGATGGCGGTTTCCTGCTTCAGCACATCGAGGTAATGCCGCAGCGCCGCGGGGAGACCGCCTTCATCCAACGCGGCCGGCCTGAGGTCAAAGAGGAGATGGCGGAGGCGGTCGGTAGAGGCCTGGACGTTCTCCTGAAGGCGGTCCACCAGCTCGACCAGGTGGGCATCGTGCAGCGCGGTCCGCAGCGTGACCAGGCGGAGGCCGACGGCAAACATGGACTGGATCGAATCGTCATGGATGTCGCTGGCGATCGCCCGCCGTTCCTCCTCCTGAGCGTGAACGAGCCGGCGGAGCAGGGCCTGCCGGCTCTGGTTGGTTCGCTTCAAGGCCTCAACTGTCCGTCCCAACGCCTCTTCCGCCCGCCGGCGCTCGGTCACCTCCGCGGCGACCACAATGGCTCCTGCCAGGTGCCCCGCCCCATCACGAAAGGGCGCGAGGCTGAACGAAAATGAGCGCTCGCCCTGGGACAGCTCGGCCCGTCCCTCGATCCCCGAGAGCGCGCGGCGGATACCCTCCATCACACCGGCGTGATCCGCGAACAGATCGGCCGCGGTCCACCCAACGGCCTCGCCGGGCTTCTTGCCGAGGGGGTCAGGGCCTACCCCGGCGGAAAAGGTGATCAACCCATCGCGGTCGATGGCGAACAGCACGATCGGCGCACTGTCGATGATCGCCCGGAGCCGAGCCTCGCTCTCGCGGAGCTGGCGTTGGGCCTCGAGCCGCTGCTCCAGCTCCGCTCGGAACATCAACTGCTTCCGAGCCAGCTCAGCGCTGGCGACAAGCGCTGTTCGGACCCGCTCCCGCCTCGTGGACCAGGTCGGCGCCGCGACCATCGCCACCAGGGCGAACGCGAGCGGGAGCTCGAAGCCGGGAGGCGCCCGGTGAACGACCAGCCAGGGCAGCCCGAGGAGAAGGGCCAGCAGTGCCACCAACCCGGCAACGCCCGGCCCGGAGAACAGCCGGCGAATGACGGCGTCGACCGCGGAACGGCCGGCCTCCATGCCGGGTATAACGCGCGGCTTGGGTCCCCCGGGTCACGGCCCGGTCACGGCCGAGTACGCGCTAGGCCGCGGCCGCCCACATCGCCGTGCTTCGGTTCCGCCGCCCGAGCATTCTCGGCCGGGCCGCCCACTCCTCGGAAACCTCCTGAAGGATGGTGCCGGTGAGCCGGAAAAGGGCGCGACGGTGGGGGAAGATGCCGACCAGCTGGCAGGATTGCCGGAGCTCGCGCTGCAGAGAAGCCAGCGCGTTGAGCGAGCAGACCAGCCGGCGATGTGCCGGGGGGACCTGGTAGTGGGCCACCAGCGCATCGACCGGCCCCTGGAGCGCCGGCGCCAATTCCGGGTAGGCGGACTCGAAGCGGGCCCGGACGCCGGCGAGGCTCAGCAGCGCCGAAGCGAGGTCAGGCTCGGCGAAAACGGCGCGCAGGCTCGCCTCAACCGCCGGGCGCGCCGGGCGCGGGACCAGCCGCAAGGCCTGCGCCAGAAAGTGTTCGCGAGACTGCTGCCAGCCGACGCCCGGAAAGACCTCGGCCAGCGCCGGCGTGAGTCCGTCCGACTGGTCGGACGTGACCAGCTGAAGACCCTGCAAGCCTCGGTCGCGAAGATCGCGGAAGAAGGGGACCCAGAAGCTGGCCATCCGTTCCGCGGTCGCGACCTCGAAGCCGATCACCTCGCGCGAACCGGACTCGCTGATGGCGACCGCGATCGCGAGATGGACCGCCAGGGCTTCGCGCTGCTCACGCACCAGCGCCGGTGTCACGGCCAGCATCAGATATGGAGACGGGTCCATGAGCGGACGCCGGCGAAACGCCTCCACCCGCTCGTCCCATTCTTGTGCCTGCGCGGCCACCAGCGCGGGATCGGTGCCCGGCACGCCCACCGTCTCGGCGAGGACGTCGACGGTGCGTGTGCTCGCTCCCGAGAGATAGGTTTCCTGGATCACGGAGAGAAGCGCCCGCTCGACCGGGCGACGGGGCGCGAGGAGGCGGCGAAGGTAGCTGCCCCGGTAGGCGACCGGCAGCAGGGGCATCAGGGCGCTCCGGCGTCGCGACGGGTTGAGGCGCACTGGCGGTGGCTCATCGGCCTCACTCCGCGTCAGCAGCCGAAGCGTCGGGGGTGAGACCAGACGCCGATGTGGTCGGAACGCCGAGGCCGGCATGGCGGTCATCGCCGCTCCCCGGGCCCGTGAGCCACGATCGGCCGAGCGCCGCGACGAGGATCGCTTGCGGGAACCGGCTGGCGTCCGGCAATCGCCTGCCGGCTTTGCGGTGGGGGAACCGTCGCGCTTGTAACCATGCTCAGAGGCTATCGATGCAGGCCCGTCCCGTCGCCGTGCCGCCGTACGGGCCGGGTGGCCTGCATCTGCAGGAAGACGAAACGGCCGGGGACGCGAGCCCCAATTTCCTTGCAAAAACGTGCCGGCGGTGGTGAGGGCAGCGCGCGAGGTTGTGGAGGGGGGACCTGTCTTCCTCGACTTAACGCCGCGACCATCACCGACCGCCGACATTATTGGTGCCCCGGGTTGCTGCTTCCCCTGCTTGGATTCGACACTGCCCGCGGGCGAGTCCGCGCAGTTGCCGGCGGAGAACCAACCCGAGCGATTTGCAGGGACCACGATATCGCCGCGGCGGTGCCGGATCATCCTGCGCTCGCCGGAGGTGCGCCTCCGGCAAGTGCAGGGGTTCCGCTATTCGCGGACGGGATCGAGCCGGTAGCCGGCGCCGCGGACGGTGACGATCTCGAAGCCGAGCTTCCCGAAACGGCCGAGCTTTTCCCGGAGCCAGCGGATGTGCACGTCAACGGTCTTGCGGTCGCCCAGGTAGTTGTAGCCCCAGACCTGCTCGAGCAGGATCTCGCGGGTGAAGACCCGGCCGGGACGGCGGACCAGGTAGGAGAGGAGCTCCCATTCTTTCGGGGTGAGCTTCAGTTCCGTGTCGTCGACCATTGCCCGCCGTCCGGCCCGGTCGATGCGCAGCCGGCCGAGCCGGTCCTCCTCGATCTCCGGACGGACGTCGCGCTGTTCGCTCCGCCGGAGCACCGCGGTCATCCTGGCAAAGAGCTCGCGCAGCGAGAAGGGCTTGGTGATGTAGTCGTCCGCCCCCAATTGCAACCCCACCACCTTGTCGACTTCGCTCTCTTTGGCGGTCAGCATGATGATCGGGACATCGCTTTCCTGGCGGAGGATGCGGCACACCTCGAGCCCGTTCAACTCGGGGAGCATGAGGTCGAGCAGGATCAGGTCTGGACGCGAGCTGCGGGCGCAGGCCACGGCGTCGGCGCCGTCCTGTGCGACGGTCACCACGTATCCCTCTTTCTTGAGATTGAAGGTCAGCGTCTCCCGGATGGTTGCGTCATCCTCGACGACAAGGATGCGCTTCGGCAAGTTAGCTCAGCTCCACGATCCGTCCGGTGTGGAGGAAGACGACGTCCTCGGCGATGTTCGTCACCCGGTCGGCGATCCGCTCCAGGTCCTTCGCGAGGAAGAGCAGGATGGCCGCACGCTGCACATTGGCCGGATCCTGCACCATGAAACCGACCAGCTCGTCCCAGATCTTGTGATAGAGCGCATCGACCTCGTCATCGCGTTCGGCGATCGCTCGGGCGCGGTCCTGGTCCGCCTCGATCACCGCGCCCAGGATCTCGTGCACCTGGGATTCCGTGATCTCGGCCATCTTCGGCAGGTCGATGTAGGGTTTCAGCTGGGGCAGATCGTTCAGCCGAAGCGCGGCTCGGGCGATACCGACGGCGTGGTCACCCATCCGCTCGAGCTCGAGGACCATGTGTTGAAAGCTGACGATCAGCCGGAGGTCGCGGGCGACCGGCTGCTGGGTGGCCATGATCATGAAGGCCCGCTCCCGCAACTGCCGGTGTAGCTCGTTGACCTCCTGATCGCGTGCGATGACCTCCTTGGCCAGCACGTTGTTGCGGTCGACGAGGGCGCGCATGGATTCGGCGATCGCCTGCTCGACCATGCTCCCCATGCGGACGACACCCGACTTCAGCTCGGCAAGCTCCTGGTCGAAAAGGGTCCGGGTGGTGGCCACGAGGCTGTTCCTACCCGAAGCGGCCGGTAATGTAATCCTCGGTCCGGCTGTCCTTCGGTCGATTGAAGATGTCGTCGGTGGGGCCGAACTCGATCACCTCGCCGGCGCGGCGTTCGTTCATCAGCATGAAGGCGGTGAAGTCGGAGACGCGGGCCGACTGCTGCATGTTGTGCGTCACGATCACGATCGTATACCGCTTTTTGAGTTCTTGCATGAGCTCCTCGATACGCAGCGTGGCGATCGGGTCGAGCGCTGACGCCGGCTCGTCCATCAGGATGACCTCGGGCTTGACCGCGAGGGCCCGCGCCAGGCAGAGCCGCTGCTGCTGGCCGCCCGACAGGTTGAGCGCCGAGCGACGAAGGCGGTCCTTGACCTCGTCCCACAGTCCCGTGTCCTTCAGGCTCTCCTCGACGATCTCGTCGATCTGCGGCTTGGACCAGCCGAGGATGTGCGGGCCGTAGGCGACGTTGTCGTAGATCGATTTCGGGAAGGGGTTGGCGCGCTGAAACAGCATGCCGACCTGGCGACGGAGGTTGATGACGTCGGTATCCGGTGACAGCACGTTGTGCCCGTCGAGCAACACCTCGCCGGTTGCTCGCGTGCCGGGCGTCAGGTCGTGCATCCGGTTGAAGATCCGAAGGAAGGTGGTTTTCCCACAGCCCGACGGACCGATCAGCGCCGTGATCTTGCGCGCCTGCACCGCGAGGGAGGCGTCGTGCAACGCCTGGAAATCGCCGTAGAAGAAGTTGACGCGCCGGGCATCGAGCTTGATCTCGACGTCGGCGCCGTCGACCGTCGGCGGCACGATCTCAGTCTGCATGGCGGCTCTCGCGATCATTCTCCCACTGGCTACGACTATCGCTGGATCCGCCGAACGTAGATCCGGGCAAGGATGTTCGTCGCCGCGACCATGATCACGAGGAGGAGCGCGGCGGCCCAGGCCTGATCCTGCACGTTCTGGTATGGGAGCAGCGCATTCCGGAACACGGTGAGGGATAGCGCGCCCATCGGCTGCAGCGGGTTGGTCTGGACGGTGTCGTTACCGAGTGCCGTAAAGAGAAGGGGCGCAGTTTCCCCCGCGGCACGCGCCATCGCCAGCAGCGCCCCGGTGACGATGCCGCCGAGCGCCGCGGGCACGATAATTTCGAGGGTTACGCGCCAACGCGGGGCGCCGATTGCCAACCCGGCTTCTCGCAGAGACTGTGGAACCAACACGAGCGCGGTCTCCGTCGCCCGCAGGATGAGCGGCAGCATGAGCACCGCCAGCGCGATCGATGCGGCCAGCGCCGAAAAGTGGTGTGTCGTCACGACCACGACCGTGTAGGCGAAGATCCCGAAGGCAATCGAGGGTAGCCCGGTCAGAACATCGCTGATGAAGCGGACCGTGTCACCGATCTGGTTTCGCCCATATTCGGAAAGGAAGATGCCGATCAGCGCGCCGATTGGGACGGCAAGCAGCGAAGCGATCCCAACGATCTCGACCGTTCCGATGATGGCATTGAGGACGCCGCCACCCGGCACCCCCTGCGGATGCGGGGGCTCGGTGAAGAAACCCGGCGTCAGGATTCCGGGCAAACCCTTGAGGACCACGAAGAGCAAGAGCACCAGGACGGGGATGGCGGCCAGCATCACGCAGAGCACGATGAGCCACCCGACGAGTCGATCGACGAGCAGCCGGACAAGGGGGAGGTTCATGCGACCATCGGCTCCGATCCGGCAAAACGCCAGACGAGCAGCCGGGCAACGACGTTGACGGCGATGGTGATCAGAACCAGGACCACCCCCAGATAAAAGAGCGAGGCGAGGTGAATGGTGCCGGTCGCTTCCGTGAACTCGTTGGCGATCACACTCGGGAGCGTGTATCCGGAGGCAAAGAGCGAACTGCTGATCTGCATCGTGTTGCCGATCACCATGGTGACCGCGATCGTTTCACCGAGCGCGCGTCCCAACGACAGCAGGGCGGCGCCGGTGATTCCCACCCGGGCGTAGGGGAGGATGACCGACCAGATCGTCTCGGCGTTGGTCGCACCGAGCGCCAGGCTCCCCTCCCGGAGCGCTCGGGGCACCGCGCGGATCACGTCACGCGAGAGCGCAATCATGATGGGCAGCACCATGATGGCCAGCACCAGGCCCGCCGTCAGGTAGCCGTAGCCGCTCGCGGTTCCGTGGAATATCGGGAGGAAGCCCAGGGTGTGCTGGAGGAACGGATCGACGTTGTCGCGCATCAGCGGCGTCAAAATGAAGAACGCCCACAGGCCGATCACGACGCTCGGGATGCCGGCCAGCAGTTCGATCGCGAAGGACAGCGGGCCTCGCAGGAAGCGCAGACGGGCATCCTCCGCTAGGAAGAGGGCGGCGCCCAGTCCAATCGGAAAGGCGATCACCAAGGCGATCGCCGATGTGACGAGCGTCCCGTAGATCGCCGGCAGCGCGCCGAACTGGCTTCTGACCGGATCCCAGGTGCGGCTGATGAAGAAGCCGAGCCCGAATTTGGTGATGGCCGGCAGCGCGGGAATGACGACCGCGACGACGAACACGAGCGCGATCAGGATGATCAGGGCGGCAGCCGCATACGCGAACGCGTGGAAGATCCGGTCGCCAGAAATGAGCCGCCGCTGGCGGCTCGTTGCCACCAGCGGCGTTGGAACCACCCGCTCGGTGGCAGTCCCGCGGCTCATCAGTGCGTCAGGACGGCGTGGCGACGTTCAGGAGGGTGGCGCCTCCCGAGGTGACGGTCTTCAGCGACGCAATATCCTGTCGAACGATGTTCGACGGCAGCTTCGAGTAGTGCACATTGACCGCATACGACTGGCCCTCGGTGACGAGCCAGTCGAAGAGGTCGACGAGGGCAGTCCCCTTGGTCTTGTCGGCCTGATCCTTGTAGAGCATCAGCCAACTGTACCCGGTGATCGGGGAACTGGTCTTTCCCGGCGCATCGACGATCGAAAACTGGGTCGGCGTCACATCAGGGAAGTTGCTGGCCGCCGCCGTAGCCCCCTCCGGGCTGGGGGTGACGAAAGAGCCGTCATGGTTTTTCAGCGAGGCCTGCGTCATGTTGGTCTGAATGATGTAGGCGAGCTCGACGTACCCGATCGCGCCCGGCGTCTGCTTGATCGTCGTCGCCACCGCCTCGTTGCCCTTGGCGCCCTGCCCGGTTTTCCAGCTGACGGACTTGCCCTTGCCGACGGTGCTGTTCCAGGTCGCATTGACCTTGGAGAGGTAGTCGGTGAAGATGTACGTCGTCCCGCTGCCGTCGGACCGGTGGACCACCGAGATGGCCTGGTTCGGCAGCGTCAGCCCACTGTTATCCGCGGCCAGCGCCGGATCGTTCCAATTCTTGATAGTGCCGAGGAAGATGCCGGCGATGGTGTCCGGCGTGAGCTTGAGCTTGCCGGTCGCAACACCGTCAAGGTTGTAGGCGAGTCCTTCGGTGCCGAGCGTACCCGCGATCTGCACGACGGTGTCGCTGCCGCCGGCGGCGGCTAGCTCGGTCGCATTCATCGGAACGTCGCTGGCGCCGAAATCAACGGTCTTCTTGGTCAACTGCTGGATGCCGGCGCCCGAACCGACCGATTGATAGTTGACGCTGACCTGGCTGAACTTGAGGTTGTACGCGTAGAACGCGGCGTTGTAGAAGGGATAAGGAAAGGTCGCGCCGGCGCCGGTCAGCGAGGCTTGCGGGGGTGGCGGCGCGCCAGCGCCACCGGTAGACGGGTTGGTGCCAGTGGGTGTGCCGCCACATGCGGCAAGCAGCAGGACGCCGCAAGCCACGACAACGATCGGAGCGCCTCTCATCCTGTTGATGTTTCCTCCTTGACGAGCACGTGACACGATCCGTTGGACTCATCAAACAGGCTAGCCGCCGCTCGTTATCAGCCGGGGTGCGGATGGTTAAGCCGGCGTTAACGACGCGGTCGGCAGGCGGAGCCGAATCACCGTCCCCGTCCCTGGCGTGCTTTCGGCCTGGATGGTGCCTCCCTGCAACTCGACGAGATGCCTGGCGATCGAGAGGCCAAGGCCGCTCCCCGGAAGCCCGCCTCTCGATCGGTCGACCTTGTAGAACCGCTCGAAGATGCGGGAGAGGTCACGGGTAGGAATCCCAGGGCCAGTGTCCCGTACGGTAACCTCAACCCGGTCGTCGTCGGCACTCGCAGTAATGACCACCTCCCCCGCCGGGGTGAACTTGAGGGCATTGTCGACGATGTTTTGCAGCGCCTGGTCCGCCTTGGCGCGGTCACCGAGCGCCGCGAGACCAACCGCCGTAATCTCGGCACGCAGGATGAGCCTGCTAGCAGTCGCCCTCGCCTGGTACCGATCGACGAGCGTGCGCACCAGGTCATCAACGGAGAAAGGGGTCCGTTCCACGACGATCCCTTCCGCATCGAGGGCGGCGAGCTGATTCAGGTTGAACAGAATGTCGACAAGCCGCTGCGCCTCCTGGGTGATGCGGTCGATGAAGAGCCGCGTTTCGCCGCCGGCCGGAAGCTGAGCGGAGAGGGTCTGAGCCGCGAGGTCGAGGCCGGTCAGAGGCGTCCTCATCTCGTGAGAGAGGTTGGCGACGAATTGCTGCCGAACCGTTTCCAGGTATCGGAGCCGGGTCGTATCGCGCGCCAGAATGACGATGTCGCCGTCCTGAAGGGGCACGGCGCGAACCTGCAAGAGCCGGCCTGAAACCGGCAGCTCGACCTCGGCTGCCTGTTCCAGCCGGGACTCCTGTGCTCGGAGTGCCAGCGCGTCGATGCGATGGTCTCGGACAACCTCCACCAGCGGACTGCCTACAGGGTGCTCGAGGGCGGCGAACATCATCCGCGCCGCCGGATTGAGCCAGCGGACCCGAGTCCCGCTCACCACAAGAACGGCGTCCTCAACATGGTCGATGACTCCGGCCAGCATTGGGCGGGTCTGGGCGGTATCGATCGGCGTGACTGGAGCAGGCTTGGGGGACTGCCCGCCGGGTCGCCGTCGCCAGAACCGCGCCATTCCGGCCGAATCTAGCAGACCCTCCAACCGCCCAACAGGCGAAAAGCCGCTCCGGCAGGGGGAGAGCCTGGGAGCGGCGGTGGGACTGCGTTGGCGGTGCCTGCAGCTTGCGCCGCAAAGGTAAACGTTCGGCAGGCGGAAGGTTAACGATCGGGGGTTCCTGGCTCCGTCGTTTAAGGTTGTCGGGGGACGTCCACAGTAGCGGAGGTGCGGTCATGAGGTTGAGCCTGGTACCCCAGGAGCGGCGGTTCTATGCCCTGTTCAAGAAGCAGGGAGAGCTCGTCAACGAGTCTCTCGAGCAGCTACGCAACGGTTTGCTGGAGGGCCAGACCAGACACCCGCGCCTTCGCGAGCTCGAGCACGAGTGCGATGACGTGACCCACGAAATCTACAACTTGATCAACCAGACGTTCGTAACGCCATTCGAGCGCGAAGACATCTACTCACTCGCGTCATCGCTGGACGAGGTCGTCGACCTGGCTGAAGAGGTCTCAGACAAGATCGATCTTTACCGGGTGAAGGAGATCACGCCGTCGGCCCGTCGGATGGGGGAACTGCTGGCCAAGGCCGGCAAGGAGCTTCAGGAGGCTGTGAGCGACCTCGAGGGCTTCAAGAACCTGGGCCCCCACCGACTCGCGATCCACAGCCTGGAGAACCAGGGGGACCGGGTCACTCGAGAGGCGCTGGCCGAACTCTTCACCGACGGGGCCAGCCCCAGCGACCTCGTCAAATGGAAAGACCTGTACGACTTGCTAGAGACGACGATGGACCAGTGCGAACACGTGGCCAACGTCCTCGAAGCGACCTCGATCAAGAATGCCTGAGATCCTGCTGCTGATCACGATCCTGATCGCCCTCGGCTTCGACTTCACGAACGGTTTTCATGACACGGCGAACGCCATCGCGACGTCCGTATCGACGCGCGCGGTGTCGCCGAGGATGGCCGTCGTGATCTCGGCAGTCCTCAACCTGGCCGGGGCCGTGATCACCGTAGTCTTCTTCCAGGCCAAGGTGTCTAACACCATCGCCAAGATCGTCGCCTTCAAGGCAGGCCTGGTCGTCATCATCGCGGCCCTGGTCGGCGCCATCGTCTGGAACCTCATCACCTGGTACCTCGGACTACCCAGCAGCTCAACCCACGCGCTGGTCGGAGCGCTGAGCGGGGCCGCGATCGCCGCCGCGCACGGTGTGGGCGGGGTCCAAGCATCGGAGTTCTGGAAGACGGTGCTCTCCCTGGTGATCTCGCCGCCGGCCGGCTTCATCCTGGCCGCCGTCGTCATGACCCTGTTGCTCGTTGCCGTGGCCGGCGCCCGCCCGGTTCCCGTGAATCGGACGTTTCGCAGTCTTCAGATTCTCACCGCAGCCCTGGTTTCCTATTCCCATGGAGCCAACGATGCTCAGAAAACCATGGCGGTGATCACGCTCTCGCTCGTGGCGAGTGGTCATCTTCAGAAGTTCCAGGTCCCGGTTTGGGTGGTACTCCTGTCCGCCTCGGCGATCGCGTTTGGCACGTATGCCGGTGGGTGGCGGATCATCAAAACCCTCGGCTGGCGGATTTACAAGCTCGACCCTGCAACCGGCTTTGCCGCGCAGCTGACCGGGGCCGCCGTGATCCAGTTCGCGACCCAATTTGGGCTCCCCGTATCAACGACGCACGTCGTCACCGGCTCCGTGATGGGCGCCGGCGCGTCACAGCGGCTTTCGGCCCTGCGATGGGGCGTTGGGGCCAACATCGTGCTCGCCTGGGTCCTGACGATCCCCGCGGCAGGCCTGATCGCCTGGGTCGTTTACGCGATCCTCAACACGGCCGGGCTGCGCGGCTAGGACCCCGATCACGGCGCCGCCAGGTAGCGGGCGCCGCTGATTTTTCCGGCCGTCTCCTCGAGAACCCAGGTGGATCCTTTCTCCATGTTGGCCCGCGACCTTGGTACCAACCCCTTCTGGATCAACTGCTCGAGCAGCTCCTCGACGAGGTCGCCGTGGGTGCATAGAACGACGTTGCGCCCTTTGAACTCCTGGACGAGGCGCAGGATGCTCTCGCCGCCCGACCCTTCTTCCAGGTCCTTGCGGGGTTCGACGGGAAGCTTGCGCTTGGTCGCCAGCGGTTGGACCGTTTGCACACAACGGATGAAGGGGCTCGAAAGGACGTTGTCGATCGGCTCGTCCTCGAGGAGATCGGCCAGCGCTTCCGCCTGACGCATGCCGGATTTCGTGAGCGGACGTTGCCGGTCGTCGCCCGCCCAATCCGCGCGGTCGCCCGCCTTCGCATGACGGACCACGTAGACCGCGATGATCGAACCCTCGCTAGCCCGTCGCTTCGAGGTCGAGCGCGCGAAGGAGGGCGCGGTCACGGCGATAGCTGAGGAGGTCCAGGGCATCGTCGATCGTCACCCAGCGAACTTCGTCGACCTCGCTCCCGGCGCGGAAACGGCCACTGACCACGTCCATGATCCAGTAGCACGCAACTTTGTCGCGACCTTTGTGGTCGGCATACGCCGTGCAGCCGAGCGGCGCTACCAGCCGGCAGCGGAGGCCGGTCTCTTCCTCGACTTCACGGAGCGCCGTTTCCTCGAGCGTTTCACCGCGATCGACTTTTCCTTTCGGGAACGACCAGTCGTCATACCCTGGACGATGGACAACGGCCACTCGCATCGCGCCGCGCCCGTTGCGGCGAACGACCCCCCCGGCCGCCCTGACGAGCTTGGCCTCATCGACTCGCAAGATCTTTGCCGCCATGGACACCCCTTGTGCAATGTAATGCTGCGACGATGGCTTGGTCGACGCGGCGTTCGCTATATCATCCACCTTCTGAGCCGCTTGCGGTCAAGTTTTTTCCAAACTCGTGGCCACGCCTCGCGATCTCGAGCGGCCGATTCCCCTTCGATCGCGTAAAGCGCGCCGGCGACGAAGGCTCGTGCCCCCTGGCCGGCGCCCCGCAACCAGCCTTGCGCGGTGATGCTGTCCTGGTGATCGCCCAGGACATCTTGCAGCGCGGTGGCGGCCGCCGCGAAGCGCGCGGCCTTTTTTCCGACGATCGGGCCAGCGGCTTCGGCGGCATAGCGTGATCGCTTGGCGAGAATGCGGACGCGATGCAGCTCGGGGTCGGAAGGCGCATGAGGCAAGCGGCTGACGCCCTTTCGCAGCTTCTTCCAGTCGCGTCGCACGAGAGACGGGACCACCGTCGCGGCCGGCTGATCCGCCTGCGGTGTCAGGCCCGGGGCGCGCGACGCCTCGACCAGGCGTTCCAGCAGGTCGACATACCGGTCGGAGCGCATGTCGAGGACCAGCCGCGCCCGGGCTTCCTCGCTCTCTGTCTGCAGCTCGTCCGAGACTTGCGCGATGATGGGCGCGTCCTCGTTCGGAAGCGCAGTGGTGCGCCCACGAAAACGCTGCGCCATGACCTGCATGTCGCGAACTGCACCGAGCCCGGTTCCCAGCCAGCGCAGGTCGTCGCGCAAGCTGTTGGCCCAGCCGGCATCGAGCACGCCACGAAACGTCCGCAGCTGAGAGCGTAGACGCCGGGTTGCGACCCGCGCGCGGTGGACGTCTTCTGGGTCGTCACCAAGCCGCACGCCCGGGTCATGGCGCATGAGACTGGCCACGGAGACGGCGATCGCGTGCCGAACGAAGTCCCCCGCCGTCGATGATGGCGAGAGTGGAACGGGGTCGACTTCGGGTGCGGCGGTGGCCCGCGCCCCGAGCGCCCGGACGAGCTTGGAGGCCTGGTCTTCATCGGCGGCGCCGGCGCCACGCAACCGGGCGAGGATTGGCTCGAGCAGCCGGTCTGCCGAGGGGTCGCGAAGTTCGACCTCGACCTCGCGAAAGCGGCTCTGTACGCGCAGCCCCTGGATCACCGATACGTCGTCATCGACTACTTCGGCGAGCACCGCGCCTTCGCGGTTCTTCAGCTGCACGCGTCGTCGAAGCGTTGACAGGCTGGCGACCGGCACCAGCGTTGCCCTCCGGACATAGGCGATGACGAGCGCGACCGCGGCGTCGGGCGGCCGGCTCCCTTCGCCGGGGAACTCGAGCTCTCGTCGGGTGAGCGCCGGGCCCTCGCTCGTCACCGGCAATTTCAGCGTCCAGCCCTCGCCCTGGCGGACCCGCAGGTTGGCGCCCCAGCGGGCCAGTCGCAGGTCGGGGGTGTCGTAGTAGATCGTCTCCAACCGTCGCTCGTCGACCGGGCTGGCCTCGACGGCAGCGGCGAGGTCCTCGAGGTCCGGGAGCGTGAAGGCCGCCGGAGCCGCGAGCTTGACCTCGCGCTCAAGCATCCGGCGATGACCCGTTGGTGACGATGGCACGCGCTTCCGCGAGTTGCTCGAAGGCGCGCTGAGCGTCGACGCCTTCAATCGTCGGCACTTTGGACCAGGAGCCGTCCGCCTGCAATGACCAGGCGAGCACGTCATCGCGAAGCTCAACGTCGAGGATCTGGGCCAGGCGAGCCTGGAGCACGGGATCGAGCACGGGAACCATGGCCTCGACGCGGCGATCGAGGTTACGTGGCATCAGGTCGGAGGAGCCGAGGTAGTACTCGGCCGTCGAACCGTCCGGTCCAAACCGGAAGATCCGCGAATGCTCCAGAAAACGGCCGACCAGCGACCGCACCCGGATCCGTTCGGAAAGGCCGGGCACCCCCGGACGGATGCTGCAGAGTCCGCGGACGATCAGGTCGATCTCGGTCCCTGCCTCGGATGCCGCGTAGAGCGCTTCCACGATCTCGGGATCGACCAGGCTGTTCACCTTCAGGATGATGCGACCGCCCGGGCGGGTCGCTTCCCGGCGGATCAGCCGGATGATGTTGGAGCGCAGGCCGACCGGGGCCACCAGCAACCGCCCGAAGCGGCGCTGCCTGCTGTAGCCGGTGAGGAAATTGAACAGCTCGGAGACGTCGGCGCCGAGCTCGGGATCCGCGGACAGCAGCCCGACGTCTTCGTAGATCTGTGCGGTCTTGGGATTGTAGTTGCCGGTGCCGATGTGCACGTAACGCCGGATTTCGTCTCCCTCCCGGCGGACGACCAGCGCGACTTTGGCGTGGGTCTTGAGGCCGACGACGCCGTAGACGACATGGACCCCGACCTGCTCCAGCGCTTGCGCCCACGCGATGTTCGCCTGTTCGTCACCGCGCGCCTTCAACTCGACGAGCGCCACCACCTGCTTCCCACTCTCCGCGGCGCGGATCAGCGCACGGACGATCGGGCTTATGGGACCCGAGGTCCGGTAGAGCGTCTGCTTGATGGCAAGGACGTCGGGATCTTGCGCCGCCTGGTCGATGAAGGCTTCCGCCGACGTGGCGAATGAGTCATACGGATGGTGGACGAGGACGTCACCGTCCGTGAGCGCCTCGAAGAGGTCGGCAGACTGGCTCTCCACGCCTTGCAGGCGGCGCTGCGTCACCGGGGTCCACGGCTCGTCCTTGAGGTCGGGGCGGTCCAGCGCGTAGATCGCCCACAGGCTCGACAGGTCCAGCAGGCCCTTGACGCGGTAGACATCGGTGGGCTCGAGCTCGAGCTCGCGAACGAGAAGGTCGAGGACCTCGACCGACATCGCCGCGTCGACCTCGAGGCGCACCACCTGCGCTCGGCGCTGCTGGCGCCGTAATTCGTTCTGGATGGCGGCGAGCAGGTCGGCCGCCTCTTCGTCGACGAGGTCGAGATCGGCGTCGCGGGTCACCCTGAAGGGATGCTGGCTGACGATCTCCATGCCCGGGAAGAGGGCATCGAGGTGCAGCGCAATCACTTGCTCCAACGGCACGAACCGCTTGCCGTCGGGGAGTGGAATGAACCGAGGCAGCAGCGGCGGCACTTTCACCCGGGCAAAGCGCATGTGATGACGAACCGGGTCGCGGACCATGACCGCGAGGTTCAGCGAGAGGTGGGAGATATAGGGGAAGGGGTGTGCGGGATCGACTGCGAGCGGCGTCAGAACCGGAAAGATGCGGGCGCGAAACTCGGCCGCGAGGTGGTCACGATCGGCCACGTCGAGGTTTTCGACTATGGCGATGGAGACCCCATGCTGTTCGAGGGCGGGCGCGACCTGGTGAGTGAAGAGGTCGGTGCTTCGGTCGAGCAGAATTCCCGCGCGCTGGTGGATCGCCCGCAGCTGCTCGCCGGTGGTCATTCCGTCCGGCGACGTCTGAGGCAGGGCGGCGTGGACCTGCTCCTTGAGTCCGGCGACCCGCACCTGAAAGAACTGATCGACGTTTTCGGCCAGGATCGCCAGGAAGCGGACCCGTTCCAGGAGGGGCAGCGATTCGTCTTGCGCCCGGGCCAGGACTCGATCGTCGAAGTCGAGCTGGGACAGTTCGCGGTTGAGGTAGCGCGACGGAATGTGCGACGGGACCGCGACCGGCTGGGCCGCGGGAGCGAGGGGAACCGCCAATTCCTGGACTGTCGGTAACGAGACGGCCGGAAGTTGGCCGGCCAGTGATGCTAAAGGAGCCTGGGCAGCCGACGACGAAACGGACTGGAGTGGTGCTTCCCCCACCGCGTAAGTATAGGAAGGGGCGGGTTAAGGGACGGCTAACAGATCCGGGGGCTTTGTAACGACTCGGGGGGACGCTTGGAGCGGGAGACGAGACTCGAACTCGCGGCCACGTGCTTGGGAAGCACGTGCTCTACCAACTGAGCTACTCCCGCTCGGCAAGCCGGATTTTAGCATCGCTCTTTCGCAGTTCCTGGCACATCGGCCAGACGACCGTGATCAGTTCGGCCATCCGGGCCGCCGTCCGCTGAATCCGGGCAGCGTCGAAGACCTCGATCGGATAGGTCTCGTAGAGCCGCACCCAGCCACGATCCCACGGCTCGAGATCGATCTGCTGGCCCAGCCGCGCCTTGATCATCAGCAGCTGCCGCGCCAGGCCGGCGGCGATCCGGTCGTTCGTCGCGGGCTCGGCCTCGAGGTGAAACGCCAGCTCGAGGCGGCCGGTGTTCGGGTGCCACCACGCCTCGAAATGCAGGCGCGGGTCATCGAAGAACCACTGCGCTTGGCTCGAGCGCGCCCGGTGGCTGACATCTCTCATACGGGCTGGGAGGGCGGCCTTGACCAGCGGTGGGAGCGCCCGAAAGAACCCGGCCGTCCTTATGAATCGCCGCTCACGCCGCGAGGTCTGGCCGCGGACCATCGCGCGAGGCGCCACCGCGTCTATCCAGCCGGCGCCGGACTGCCCGAGCTGCTTCCGCCGACGGCGGTCTTGACCATGGCGCTGTATTGATCGGCCAGGGCCCTCGCCTTCTCCGAGTCCTCCATGCTGACAATGATGTGGTAACGGGGCATGTCGGGATCGGGCAATACCAGCACCCAGCCCCCGTCGACGAAGACCTTGATCCCGTCGGCCAGGTCGACCGGCGCGTCCCGGTGCAGCTCGACCATGGTCCGCATCACCCGCCCCTTGGCGTCCCACGGTACCGCTTGCTCTCGGTGTTCGTAGGCCGCGCGTGGAATTTCTTTTCGCACCACCGAGATCGCCCGCCCGTCGTTCGCCAGGAGCTCCAGCAGCTTGATCAAGGTGAAGATCGCGTCGAAACCCAACAGGTGCTCGGGAAACACATAGCCGCCGTTGCCGTCAGAAGACAGCCGGGCCTGATGCTGCTGGGCGGCCCGCAAGAGGCCTGACGGGTCGGCCTTTCCCGGCACGAAATGCGCGCCGGGCAGCTGGCGGACGAGCGCCGCAATCGTCTGCGGCACGGTCGCCGGCGCCACCAGTACGCCGGGCTTGGCCTTCAACGCCAGCAGCGCGATGAGGCCCAGCGCTTCGTGATGGTCGAGCAGGTTGCCTTGCTCGTCGATCAAGAAGATCCGCTCCGAGCCGTAGTCGATGTAAGCGCCCAGGTGGCAGCCCAGCGTTCTCGTGATCAAGGCCGACTGCCGGCGGGCTTCGTCGAACGCCTCGTTGCTCTTTGACTGATACGTTTCGTCGAATCCGGCGTTGAGAGGGATGGCCTCGACGTTCAGCTCCTTGAAGAGGCGGGGGAGCACCAGCGACGCGCTCCCGTGATCGAAGTCGATCAAGACTTTCAAATGCGCCCGGCGCACCGTCTCGACGTCGATCAGCGTGATCAGGCCGTCGATATAGGAATCGACGGCGTCCTGCGCGTAGGTGATGTCGCCCATCTCGTAGAAATGGACCCGCCGGATGTCCTCACGAAAGAAGACGTTTTCTAGCTTCCGCTCCGCCTTCTTGTCGAGCACCATGCCGTTGCCATCGAAGAGCCGGATGTCGGCCGATCGGCTGTCGAGCGGGGACATCTGGATGTGCACGGCGCCGGCGACCGGATGCTCGCGCGCGTAGTACTGCACCACCGGGATCGGCAGCTCCGTCACATCGATGATCGATGCACCGGACGACATCATGCCCGAGATCATGGCCCGCTTGATCATGCGGGAGGGACGCTGGCCGTCGCGAGCGGCGGCGATTGCCGAACCCTTTGGAAAGAGGGCGGCGAATGACGCCCCCAACCGGGCGCAGTATTCCGGCGTGAATTCGATGTTGACCAGGCCCACCAACCCGTACGACGTGAACAGCCCGCGCTTGTAGTGGCCGGCCCAGATGATGCTCTCGTGCACGGTCGAACCCGGTTCGATCTCCTTGTCGGGCCAGATCTTCACCCCGGCGTCGATCGTCGACCCTTCGCCCACCACGACGTTGTCGCCAATCACCGCGCCCTCCTCGAGCAGGCAATTGTTCTTGATGGTGACGTGGCGGCAAACGATCGCCTGGCGCAGCCGCGAGTTCTCACCGATGTAGGAATAACTCCAGATGATCGAGTTGCTGATCTTCGTGTTCTCGTCGATCACGGAGAAGTTCCCGACGCAGGCTGGTCCGTTGATGAAGACCCCCGCCTTGAGCTTGCACTCGTTGCCGATGTAGGCCGGGCCGTTGATCCTGACGTCGTAGCCGATCTCGACGTCCTCGCCGATGAAGACGTTGCCCTCGCGACGCTGCCCGGCGATCTCGACATCCACCCGACCTTCGAGCGCATCCCAGTTCGCCTGGTAGTAGGTCTGGATGTTGCCGATGTCGCACCAATAGCCCCGCGCCAGGTAGCCATACAGCGGCATCGCATTGGCGAGCATCTTGGGAAACACGTCGCTGCTCCAATCGACCACGGTGGCCGGCGGCAACAGGTCGAGCACCTCGGGCTCGATGAGATAGATCCCGGTATTGACCTGATCGGAGAACACTTCGCCCCACGACGGCTTCTCGAGAAAGCGATTGATGGTGCCGTCCGGATTGGTGATCACCACCCCGAACTCGAGCGGGTTGGCCACGGAGGTGAGCACGATCGTCGCTGCGGCCTTTTTCTCCTGGTGATACTGCATCACCTGGCTGAGGTCGATGTCGGTCATCGCGTCGCCGCTGATCACGATGAAGGGCTCGTCCAGGTATTCCTGCGCATTCTTGACGCTGCCCGCGGTGCCAAGCGGCGCGTCTTCCACCACGTAGGTGATGTCGACACCGAAGTCCGAGCCGTCGCCAAAATAATCCCGGATCGCCGACCCGAGATATTGGAGCGTCACCACCACGTCGGTGATGCCATGGTTGCGAAGCAGCCGGAGGATGTGCTCCATCACCGGCTTGCCGACGACCGGAACCAGCGGCTTCGGCACACCGCTGGTCAGCGGCCGCAGCCGCGAGCCCTCGCCACCCGCCATCACGACGGCCTTCATGCCGCCACCTCTTTCTCGATGCGCTCGCGCAGGAAAGCCGCCGAGTCCTCTGGCTTGACGACGTTGATCCACATCCCGGTGCCCAACTCGAAGCCGGCGGCCGTGCTGAGTTTCGGAATCAGTTCCAGGTGCCAGTGGTAGGCATCTGAGGCATTCGCCTTCAGTGGCGCGCTATGAATGAAATAGTTGAACGGCGGGTCGTTGAGCCCCTCCTTCAGGGCCTTCAACGTGAGCTGGAGGGCCTCGGCAAACGCCGGCTTCTCTTTGGAAAGGTCGAGGTCGCCGAACGATGCCACGTGCCGGCGCGGCATGATCCAGGTCTCGAAGGGCGTCCGCGCGGCATAGGGGGCGAACACGACGAAGGCTTCGTTCTCGAAGACGATCCGCGTGCCGGCGCGCCGCTCATCCTCCAGGGTGCGGCAGAACACGCAGGCGGCATTCGCCTCGTGAAAGCGGCGCGCGCCCTCCAGCTCCTCACCGAAGCTGGGCGGCTGCAGACCGATCGCGTAAAGCTGCGAGTGCGGGTGCTCGAGCGAGGCGCCGGCCGCGCGGCCGTGGTTGTAGAGGATCAGGACATGCTCGAGCGCCGGATTGCGGGTGTGATGCTGGTAGCGGTCGACGTACGCCTGGATGATCTCCTCCACCTGCCGCTGCGGCAGCATCGGCGTTGGCGCCCGATGGTCCGGGCTGCTGATCAGCACCTCGCAGGCGCCAATCGCATCCCGCTGCCAGAACCGGCCTTCGCGCTGCTCCTGGCCGTCCGGCTCGAGGCGAAACGCGGCGTACAGGTTCGGTACCACCCGGATCCACCAGCCCTCCCCGTTCGCCGGCATGCCGGGCGCGCGGTAGGCCAGCACCTCGGGCGGGGTCATCGCTTCATGGCCCGGACAGAACGGACAGACGTCGCGAGCAGCGACCGATTCCTTGACCGCCTGGCTGAACGAATCCGGGCGCCGGGCGCGTTCCGTCGCCACCGCCACCCATCGCCCTGTGATCAAGTCCTGCCGTAATTGGGGCAACCCGCTAGCTCCTGAGGTGAGAACGCCAACGCCACGAGAGAGTTTTCATTATCGCTGGCGACGCCCAGGCTCGATGTGCTAGGCCACCCGCTCTCCAGCCTGAAAAACCGCCCACACGCGCCAGAGCGCCCGCGGATCGCTGAGCGGGTCGCCGTGCACCAGGACGAGATCGGCGGGATCCCCTACGTGCAACCGGCCGGCATGGTCGATATCGAGCAGTTCGCCCCCGCGCCAGGTGACGGCGGCCAGCGCTTCGTGCGGCTCGAGCCCCGCCTCGACCAGCTGCTCCACCTCCCATGCGAGGTGCCCCGCCCGCACCGAACCTCCGCCGAAGTCGGAGCCCGCGGCGATCCGAACGCCGGCGCGACGAGCCGCCTGGATCGCGGCGAATGCGCCCTCGCGCCGCGCCGCCAGTCGACGCGTCCCCTCATCGCCGGTAAACCGTTCGATCCGGGTGGTGCGGGCGAACGTCTCCCAGCTCGCCAGCACGGAAAGCGTCGACACCAGGGCCACGTTGTTGGCGCGCATGGTGGCGGCAACCGCGTCATCCAGCTCCATCCCGTGCTCGATCGAATCCACACCCGCTGCCGCGCCGACGCGCGCGCCGTCGAGGACGGTGGCGTGAGCCGTGATCTTTCGCCCGCGCTTGTGCACCGCCTCACTCGCCTTGCGAACGTCGTCCACCGTAAAGGGACAGCGGTCGGATCGGTCCGGCGGATCCAGCATGATCTTGACGAAGTCGGTCCCCGAATCCAGCTGGGCCAGCGCCGCCGCCCGAAGCCCGTCGCCGTCCTTGACCGGCACGGTCATCGGCAGGTAGCCGTCGGTCGCGATCCAGGTTCCAGCGACCCGAATGTAGGGCGCACCCACCCGATTCGCCATCTCCTCGCGGACCTGCAGGCTGACCGCCCGGCCGTCGGGATCGGCCGGCGATCCGACGTCCCGAGCCCAGAGGATGCCCGCCTGCACCAGCCGGGCCGCATTGCGCCGCGCGACTTCGCGTAATTGGTCGGGCGGGTCGGAGCCGCGCTCGATCCAATGGCTTCCCCCCGGCATCGTCAGGTGGCTGTGGGCGTCGACGAACGCGGGGACGATGGTGGCGCCACCACCGTCGAGCAGATCGGCATCACCTGGATCCGACTCATCCGCTGACACCCGGGCAATCCGACCGTTTTCGATCAGGAGGCCGACGCCGACCTGGAGGGTGGAGGAGCGGCCGTCCGCCAGGCACGCGTCGCGAATCAGCAGGCGCCCCTTCATGCCATCACCGGCTCGGGCTGCTCCTTGACCCGGATCACCGGGCCCACGAAGATCCACAGGGCCGCCAGCGTAGAGATCAGCCCTCCGAGAATGATGGTCTGGACGACGCCAACGGTTGTTCCCAGGATGCCGCCGAGGACACCGCCCAAGGGAAACGTCCCCCAGACGATGGT
>DATBYO010000142.1:0-5609 GCA_036513655.1 Candidatus Dormiibacterota bacterium
AGTTGCCTGCGGGGTCCGCTCGGGTTCGGTCACGGGGTACTCGGCCGGACGATTGCGTTTTGAATCGCTGATGTTTGTCCGCACCCAGGCAGGGCATAAGACCGAAACACCCACCTTCGCGCCACGTATCTGAAGCGAAACCTGAAGGGACTCCGAGAGGGCCACCACCGCATGCTTCGAAACGCTGTAGACACCCATCGAACCGGGCGCCGATGTATTCAGGCCGGCCATCGACGCCGTATTGACCACGTGTCCTTCCTCTTGTTCGAGGAGAAGCGGAACGAAGGTGCGCATGCCATTGATGGCGCCCCACAGGTTGACGCTCAATACCCATTCCCAATCCGCTTGGGTCATTTCCCAGAACGCCGCGCCTGACGTCGCCCCCACGCCGGCGTTGTTGCAGAGGACATGGATGCCGCCGAAGGCCTCCCGGGACTGTTGGGCGAGGCGGTCGACCTGATCGGCTTTGGACACGTCTGTAGGCACTGCAAGTACCTCGGCCCCCGTTGACCGCAGGGAGCTCTCGGCCCGGGCGAGCGCTTCGGCCTCCACGTCCGCGAGGACGACTTTCATCCCTTCCGCGGCTAATCGTTCAGCAAGGGCCAGGCCGATACCACTGGCGGCGCCTGTGACGACGGCGACCCGACCTTTCAAGGACTTCATTGCGTTGCCTCCCGTGCTGACGAATCGCCTCTTAATCCTTTCGATTCTATGTCGGCATCACGCCGGAGTCGTCAGGTCGTAAACCGTGACGCCGCCCACTGTGGTTGCGGTGAAGTTCTGCTGAACCCACGTGGTGATCTGCGAGGCAGTACCGCTGGCACTCGCTGATCCGGGTCCACCGCCGCCATCGACGAAGTAGTGGATCTTCCCGTCACGGACGTACTGCTGGAACTGCGCCAACGTCGGCGCCGGGTCAGTCCCATTGAAGCCGCCGATCGCCATGACCGGGTCGCCGGTCGCGAGCTCGTAACCGGCCGCACTGTTGGCTCTGGTCGTCGCCGCGACCCAGGTGTAATGACTCGCATTCGCCTGGAGCAAGCTGACCAGGTCGGCGGGGGGTCGGCTACTGTCCAGGAAACCGGCACCACCAGCGGGACCGCCGGGAATTCCGCCGGGATTTCCGCCGCCACCAAAGGCCGAATTCGGGCCTCCGCCGGGGAAGCCACCGCGGAAGCCTCCACCGAATGCGCCCCCGGGGGCGCCGAATCGGCCACCCCCGCCGCCGCCGGCAAACCCGCCGCCTGGCCCGCTGCCGGTCGTAACCACCGGTCCCGCTGAGGGGATCGCGCCAGTGTGAGCCGTTGAGACGGTATTGAACGTATAGGCTGCCGGACCGGCGAAGACTGCTACGGCTGCCAGCCCGGCGATCGCGAGCGCCACGTTCCGCGACGGGCTCGAGAGGCTGACGATCAGGATCGCACCCATGAGACCCGCGACGATCACGGCCGCCTGCAAACCGGGGACGAAGGTCGATGAGCGGCCCAGCAGAACAAAGGCCCACATTGCCGTTCCCGCCACCGCGCCGGCCAACGCCAACCGCGCGATGCGTTCAGAGCGATGCTGCCACAGGTAGACGCTGCCCATGCCCACCAGCGCGCCAATCGCCGGAGCTAGCGCGACCGTGTAGTAGGGGTGGATGATGCCCTGGGCGAAGCTGAAGACCGCACCGGTCAGGAGCAGGGTGCCGCCCCAGATGAGGAAGGCGGCGCGAACGATGTTGGTGCGCGGACGTCGGAAGGTCAGCACCAGCGACGCGCCGAGCAGAAGGACCGCCGCTGGAATCAACCACGAGATCTGACCGCCGAACTGGCTGTTGAATAGGCGATTCCAGCCCGTCAAGCCCCAGCGCGAGCCAAGGGCACCGAAGCCGCCGACACTCCCGGACTCGTTGCCTGTGAGCCGGCCGAAACCGTTGTATCCGAAGATCAAACTGATCAAGTCGTTGTTCTGCGATCCACCAATGTAGGGTCGCGACGCGCTCGGGATCAGCTCGACCGCGGCGATCCACCATCCCGAGCTGACGGTCACGGCTGCCGCGGCGGCGAGCACCTGACCGATCCGTCGGCCAAGCGACCGCGGGCCGGCGAAGAGATAGACACCGGCGAGGACCGGGATGATAACGAAGGCCTGCAGTTCCTTGGCCAGGAATCCGCCGCCAATCAGCGCGCCAGCCAGCACCAACCAACGCGTCCGGCCATTCTCGATCGCGCGAAGCGTCGCGTAGGTGGCACCGGTGATCAGCAGCACCAGGAACGCATCGGGGTTGTTGAATCGGAACATCAAGCCCGCGACCGGGGTTAGCGCCACGACCGCGCCGGCGAGGAGGCCGGCCGCCGGTCCAAACCAGCGGCGGACGGCGAGATAGACGATCGCAACCGTCGCCACCCCTTCCAGTGCTTGCGGCGCGAGCACGCTCCAGGCGTTGAAGCCGAACAGTCGCGCCGAGATCTCCATCACCCACAGGGCCCCTGGTGCCTTGTCGACCGTGATGAAGTTGGAGGCGTCGAGCGAGCCGAAGAAGAAAGCGGACCAGCTCTTGGTGCCTGCCAGGACGGCGGCAGAGTAGTAGGCGTTGGCCCAGCCGGAGGCCGCCAGGTTCCAGAGGTAGAGCAGCCCGGTAATCCCGAGCAGGCCGATCTGGGCCGGCCGGGCCCAGGCCGGATCCTCGACCCGGCCACGCACGAGTGACACGGCCGCCTTCCGAATCCGTGACGACGCCGAAGGCGGTCGATACGTTGGGAGGGTCCGAGTCTTTTCCATTGCTGACGTCAAGACTGCACTTGCGAAGCTTGCAGAAGGGTGACGACGGATCTCACGAAGTTCTTAACGGTTGGTAACGGAATCGACAGGCCTATCGGCGCACCATCGGGGCATGGCGCAACACCTGGCGGTCGTCGCCCACAGCCTTGTAGTCACTCCGCTCATCGATATCGCGATCCCGGTCTACAACGAGGAGCGCGACCTCGAGCGGAGTGTTCGCCGGCTGCGGCGATACCTCGACCGCCAATTCCCTTTTGAGGCGCGGATCACCGTCGTCGACAACGCGAGCACCGATGCGACCTGGGCCATCGCCCAGCGACTGGCGCTCGAGTTGGACGGTGTCCGCGCCACGCGCCTTGAATCCAAGGGTCGAGGCCGCGCCGTGCGAAAGGCGTGGCTGGAGAGTGACGCAGCGATCGTCGCCTACATGGACGTCGATCTGTCGACCGACTTGGACGGCCTCCTGCCGCTGGTCGCGCCGCTCATCTCCGGGCACAGCGACCTCGCGATTGGGAGCCGCCTGATGCCTGGCGCCCGGGTTAACCGGGGTGCCAAGCGCGAGTTGATCTCGCGGGCGTACAACCTGCTCCTTCACCTCGTTCTCGGCACACGGGTGCGCGACGCCCAGTGTGGCTTCAAGGCGGCGCGTGCCGAGGCGGCCCGGGCACTGCTGCCTCTGGTTGACAATCAGGAATGGTTCTTCGACACGGAACTGCTGGTGCAGGCGCAGCGAGCCGGACTGCGCATCTACGAAGTCCCGGTCGATTGGACCGACGACCCGGACTCGCGGGTCGACATCGTGGCCACCGCCGTCGAGGACTTGCGCGGGGTCTGGCGGCTCTCGCGGCAGCTCCGCAGCTTCGCCGCGATCGGCGTACTCAGCACCCTCGCATACATTGCCTGCTACAGCGTGCTGCGCCTCGCCTTGCCGGCGGCCTTGGCCAACGCGATCAGCCAGCTGCTGACGGCCGTCGGGAACACGGCCGCCAACCGGAGGTTTACCTTCCTAGCGCATCGGAATGGGGCAGCCACGCGGGACCATTTCAGCGGCCTCGCCGCTTTCGGTATAACCCTCGGCCTGACGACGTTTACGATCGCGGCGCTCCACCTGGTTGCCCCCGGCGCGAGCCGAATAGTCGAGCTGACCGCGTTGGTGATTGCCAATCTCGCCGCGACCATCGTGCGCTTCCTGCTGCTCCGCGCCTGGATCATGCCGGCTTCGGGTAGCGGCTCCCGTCGGACCGAATCGATGTTGGACTCACGCGCCGAGTCCACAGTCCACAGGGTGTCCGGGCGAGCCAGTAGCACCTAGCGAAGTACACATTGGCCGCCGACCAGGTCGCGCGTTTGGGCGCGATCCAAGGGCGGTGCGGGACCGCTACGCGGACATGTGCCGGATCAACCGGTAGTCGCCGCGGGTCGCCAGCGCTACCGGCCCACGGTAAGAAGGAACGCCCTCGTCCGCTCCACCGCCGGCGTAAATCCCTTCGCCTCGTAGAGTCTCATGGCCTCTCGAGCCGCGCTCGCCGCTTGCTCCGGCTTCCGAGTGGTAGCAAGCACGCGGCCCAGATCGAGCAGAGCGTCGCCGCGTAAAGCCAGGCAGTCCGTTGGAGCGGCGATGCTTACCGCCTGGCGAGCATACCTCTCGGCCTCGTCCGCTCGACCCAGCGCGGCTACCGCCCGTGCCCTTGCCCCAAGCTGGTAAATGTTCGTGTCCACGTCAATTAATGCCGGCACGTCAGTATTGATCAGAGACAGCTCTTCGAGCGCCTCCTGATATCTACCCTGATCGCACAGCACGCGAGCAAGGTAGGCAGCCAGCGTGACACGGTCAGCTTGGGGGCTGTTAGGTCCCTGCTCCCCTCCGTTTCGAAGCTTGCGCTCTGCCTCAATGAAGTCGCCAGCCTCCGCTTCGATGAAGCCCGCCACGATCGCATGGCCGGCGATCCAGCGTTTGATCCCGGCCTCACGAAGGATCGCGTTGCCCTCGACGAGGGTCTGCCGCGCTCTGTCGACCAAGCCGGCCTTTGCCTGGAGCTCAGCGATGAAGCCCAAGACGAATCCCTGTGCTCGCCGGTTCCCCTGGACACGAAGAAGTAGGTCTTCACAGACTCGTAGGGCATCCATTGCTGGTCGCGGGCCGGCGAGCGCAGGGAGTGCGAATCCGGCTACGATCTCAACCTCCTCCCGGCGGTCACCGGCCCGAACGGCGTGTTCGGCGGCTCGCCGGCACGCGTCTTCCGACGCTGTCATCTGGCCCTGGAGCCAGCAAATCATTGTGAGAAAGCGCCAGCACCGTGCCAGACCGAACTCGTCGCCCATCCGCTCGAGTTCGGGGATCAATTGCCGAACCTCTTCAATCGTGCTCTCGGTCCATTCCTGCTGATTGAGTTCAAGAAGTTCGTAGCGGGCCCGCCATTCGGTCGTTCGATCTGAAGCGGCGCGCGCGGCGCCGAGGGCTTCGTTGAGCGCGTCGGCGGAAGCGGCGGCCTCGCCGCTCTCCCGGAGAACCGCTCCGAGGACGCTCAGCACCTTGCACCGCTCCGGCTCTTCTTTCGGGTAGAGCCGGACCGCACGGCCAAGAAGATTGGCCGAAGCCGTTGCATCACCGCGCTCCCAAGCGACTAACCCGGCCTTGCGCAGGCATTCCGCCGCTTGACCTGCGAGCTCGGCGAGTTGGCTCTGCGGCGAGCCCAGTTCCCTGCCGTACGAGTAGGCCTGTTCGAGGTGGTATCCGACAAGCTCGTCCGCGGCCACCGTGCTCGCCTCGCGTCGGCGCAACCAATCGGCGCAGCGCCGGTGAAGGACCGCCCGGCGCCGCTTCAACATCCCCTGGTACGCTGCGT
>DATBYO010000143.1:0-3162 GCA_036513655.1 Candidatus Dormiibacterota bacterium
TAAAGAGTCGCATAGAGACCAGGCGCGTCGGCCAGCTCATCGTGGCGGCCCCGCTGCACCACGCGCCCGTTGTCCAGGACCACGATCTCGCTCGCCTGGCGGATGGTCGAGAGTCGGTGGGCGATGACCAGCACGGTCCGCTCTGCGACCAGCTGGGCAAGCGCCGCCTGGATCAGGTGCTCCGCCTCGGGGTCCACCGATGATGTCGCTTCGTCCAGGATCAAGATCGGCGCGTCGTGCAGCAGGGCCCGGGCAATCGAGATCCGCTGCTTCTGCCCGCCGGACAGCCTGACGCCTCGCTCGCCGAGCAGCGTGTCGTAGCCTTTCGGCAGTTCCTCCACGAACTCGTGCGCATACGCCGCGCGCGCCGCCGCCTCCACCTGCGCGTCGCTCGCGTCCGGGTTCCCCATCTTGATGTTGGCCTTGACGGTGTCGTTGAAGAGAAAGACGTCCTGCAGCACCAGGCTGATCGAGCGATGGACGTACTCCAGTGGTAGCTCGCGCAGATCGATACCGCCGAGCCGCACCGCGCCCTCCTGCGGGTCCCAGAAGCGGGCGATCAGGTTCGCCACGGTCGTCTTGCCCGCACCACTCGGCCCAACGAGGGCGAGCACCGTGCCTTCCTTCAGGTCGATCGACACGTCGTGCAGCACAGGTCGCCCCGCCTCATAGGAGAAGGTCACGTGATCGAGCGTGATGTCATAGCTCGGCTGCTGCGGAACCCGCGCGGTCGGGGAGTCCTGGACGTCGACCGGCGTATTCAAGATCTCGAAGATCCGGTCGGTGGCGGCTTCGGCATTGCGAAGACCTTCGAGCTGCCGGTTGAGCTCGGTGACCGGTCGGTAGAGCAGCGTGGTCAGGAAGACGAAAAAGACGAGGTTGGCGACGCTGAGCTGGCCCGCATTGGCCATCAGGCCCCCGACCAGCAGCACCAGCGCCACCGGGATGGCGGCCATCCACTCGACACCGGAGAAGTACCACGTATGGAGCAGGTTGGCTTGGGTCGCGGCCTGCTTCAGCTCATCGCTGCGCTCATCGATGGCGCGACGAGCATGGCCGAGCGCCCCGAATGCCTTGAGCACGCCGACGCCCTGGATGTAGTCGATGATGATCCCGTTCAACCGGCCGAGTTCGTCGCGGTAACGCTTGAACGCCTCCATGGCGGAGCGCCGAAACGCCACCAGGAGGAGCAGGATCAGCAGCAGCGGCGCAAGGGCCACCAGGGCGAGCTGCCACTTCACGAGCAACATCACGATGCCGATCAGCAAGGGGACCGTCGCCGCACTGATCAGCTGGATGCCGGCGTGCGCGGTGAAGAACTCGATAGTCTCGACGTCGCCGATTACCTTGGCCGCGATCGTGCCCGACTGCTGGCGGGTGTGATATCCCATCGACAGTCGCTGCAGCTGCTCGTAGAGTCGCATCCGCATGTCGTGCAGGACCTTGAAGGCGGCGATGTGGCCGAACCCACCTTCCAGGTAGCGACTGATGGCCATCAGCGCCGTCGCCCCGACCATGGCGAGGCCGAGCCACACGAGCGTGGCGGTCGCCGACGGGTGCGCGAGGGCCGTCAGCATCTGCCGGATGATCAAGGCGGGAAGGATGCTGAGCGCCGTGTACAGGACCGAACCCAAAACGGCGATCGACAGCAAGCCGCGATGGCCGCGCGTGATCGCCAGCATGCGGGAGAGAAAGATCATGAGCAGGCTATTTTAGTTCACGAACGAACGGCTGCCGCCGTGACTCGCTGCGCGACTAACGCATGCAGTGCGTGTGCCAGGCGGGGGTCGGCATTCAGCATCGGCGTGCGGCGGAGCTCGATGCCGAGCGCATCGGCTTTCTCCTTCGCCTCGATGTCGATGTCGTAGTAGATCTCGAGGTGGTCGGCGATGAACCCGACCGAGGCGACCAGGATCGCGCCATGGCCTTGCGCGGCCAGCTCTTCGACGGTATCGACCAGGTCCGGGCCCAGCCACGGTTCCCCGGTATGACTCTGGCTCTGGTAGGAGAAGCGCCACTGCTCGACGCCCGCTCGACGGGCGACCAGCTCCGAGGTGCGCAGCAGTTGATCCTGGTAAGGATCGCCTTCTTTGAGGATGCGCGCCGGCAGGCTGTGGGCCGTGAAGACCGCGACGACGTCCTCGGGGTGGGCAAACTCGGCCCGCACCTTCTTCACGTTTTCGGCGACCGCGTTGAGATAGCCATCCAGCTCGTACCAGCTCTCGACGAAGTCGAGGCTGATGGGTGACGCCGAGCCGTTGAGCGTCCCTGTCCTGGGCGCGGTCATCAGCGCCGCAGCGACCTTCCGCCGATAGCCTTCGGTGCTGATCTTTGAGTAGTGCGGCGCCAGCACGATCGCGATCAAGCGGTCGGCGCCACTCTCGATCACCTCTTCGACGGCAGTGGCGATGTGGGGCGTCCAGTGCTTCATGCCGAGGTGCACAGTGTAGATCTCATCGTCGGGAGGATCGAGGTTCAGCAGGCGCTCGAGCTCGCGGCCGAGCTCCATCGAAACCGCCAGCAGCGGAGTTGGAACCCCGACCCGACGGTAACGCGAGGTCAGCTCCTCGACCGCCTCGCGCGACGGCGTCCGCCCGCCGCGAATGTCGGTGAAATACGGTTCAACGTCCTCGAGACGATTCGGGCTGCCATACGCCATCAGCAGGACCGCCGTGTGCCTAGGCGGCATGGACATACTCCACCAGTCGCTGCAGGTGCTCGACCGGGCTGTTCGGGAGCACGCCGTGACCGAGGTTGAAGATGTGGCCGGGGCGGCCGCCGGCGGCCTCGATCACCCGGCGCGCGCCGTCTTCGACGACGGGCCAGGGTCCCAGCAGCAAGGCAGGATCGAGGTTGCCCTGGATGCCACGGTCGTACCCGATCACGCGCCATGCCTCGCCCAGGTCGACCCGCCAGTCGACGCCGATCACGTCGCCGCCAGCCTCGCGCATCAATGAAAGGATGCCGGCGGTTCCAGTCCCGAAATGGATCGAAGGGGCGCCAACGCGTTGCAGGCCGCTGAAGATGCCGCTCATGTGGGGCAAGACGTAGCGCCGGTAGTCCGACGGCGACACCGCGCCGACCCAGCTGTCGAAGATCTGGATCAGCTGGGCGCCCGCCTCGACCTGGGCGAGCAGGTACTCGAGTACCAGTCGTGAGAGG
>DATBYO010000144.1:0-26577 GCA_036513655.1 Candidatus Dormiibacterota bacterium
CCGTGCGGTCTCGACGTCACCACCTTGATCGCCCGTGATCAGGTAGAGGCGGATGCGCGCAAGTCGCTCACGTCGTTGCTCGGCTACTCCCATATGTGCATCGTCCCGGCGGTGGCGGAATGCACGAGCCCCTTTCCTCCGCAGGTGTCACCTGATCAGGTTCTAGGGTCAGTCGGCGGACCCGACTTTCTCAGCATTCCGCTCCCCTAGGGCACTTTGATTATAGGTATCGGCGCGGGACCCGGCTCGAGATCGCACAGAGCACTTCGTAGGAGATCGTGCCGGAAGCCTCGGCAAGATCGTGGGCGGTCAGCGTGGCGTCGCCCTCGTCCCCGATCAGCGTCACGATGTCGCCGACCACCACGCCGGGGACCGCGGTGACGTCGAGCGCCGCCTGATCCATGCTGATCGTCCCGGCGATCGGACAAGCAACCCCGCGGACGATCGCGCGCCCACCGTCCGACGCCCGCCGCTGCAGGCCGTCGGCGTAGCCGACCGCGATGGTGGCCACGGTCGCCGGCTCACGAGCCGTGAAGCGGCGCCCGTATCCCACGCTCTCGCCCGTCGGCACCGTCACGATATTGGTCACAATCGTCTGCCAGCGAAGCGCCGGGCGCAGTCCGGGCAGGTCGGACCAGGTTGAGACCGGCCGGACCCCATAGATGATGAGGCCGGCGCGCACCAGGTCCAGCCGCGCCTCGGGAAAGCGCAGCAGCCCGGGCGAGTTGGCGGCATGGCTCAGAAAGTTCGTGATACCGGCACGGACGAGCGCGGCGCGGGCATCGAGGAACATGTGCAGTTGCTCCCTGGTGAAGGCCGGGTCCCGATCGGCATCGGCGAAGTGCGTCCAGAACCCTTCGAGCCGGAGGTGGGGGTCGCCGTGCACCTCGACGGCCAGCTTCACCGCCTCGGCAGGTGGGGCTCCGAGGCGGTGCATGCCCGTGTCGACCTTGACGTGCACGCCGATCTCGGTCGCCGCCGTCTTGAGCAGCGCCAGACCCTCGTGGTCGTAAATCGTGAGGGCAAGCTTGGCCGCGACCGCGGCCGACAGCGCCGCAGGCGGCGTGTATCCGAGGTTGAGGATGGGCGCCTGGATGGCCGCCTTGCGCAGCTCGATCCCCTCCTGGACCGACGAGACGCCCAGCCAGGTCGCGCCGCCGTCGAGCGCGGCCCGCGCCGTGGGCAGGGCGCCATGCCCGTAGCCGTTGGCCTTCACGACGGCCATCACCGCCGTCTTCTCACCGACGAGCTGCTTGACCAGGCTGGTGTTGTGCGCGATGGCCGACGGATCGACATCGGCCCACTTGGTGTTGCCTTCGGTCAGCGCAGGCGCTCCATCACGCGCGGGATTTGTAAGAGCAGGTCGGACGCGAGCACCCCGGCCTGGCCCAGCGACGCCTCGAGGTCCATCCCGGCGAGGCTGTGCAGGTGGACACCCGTGACCGCCGCCTCGAACGCTGGCACCTTCTGGCCCAGGAGCCCGGCGATCAACCCCGCGAGCACGTCGCCGGTCCCCCCAGAAGCGAGCGCCGGCGTCGATACCGGGTTCAGGGTCACGCGGCCGTCCGGGGCGGCGACCACGGTCCCGGCGCCCTTGAGGACGACCACTTTGTTCCAGGCTTTGGCGAAGCGGGAGGCGATTCCGCGGCGGTCCTGCTGGACGGCGCTGGTGTCGAGGCCAGCGAGCCGGCCGAACTCGGCAGGGTGCGGGGTGAGGACGATCTGGGGCGGGAGTCGCGGCAGCATGGATCGATGCTCGGAGAGCAGGTTCAGGGCGTCGGCATCGAGGACGAGCGGCGCCGCCACACGAGGAATGAGGTCTTCGATCAGTCGCCGGGTCGAGGCGTCCCGCCCGATCCCGGGTCCGATCACGCCGGCGTCGGCGCCGGCGAATCCGCGCATGATCCCGCTGAGGGAGGCGTGGCCGACCACCCCCGGAGCGACTTCCGGCACGGGCCCGACGATGACCTCGGTGCATTTCTCGGCCAGGATCGGATAGATCGATTGAGCGACCAGCAGCCGGACGATACCCGCACCCGATCGTGCCGCGCCCATGCTCGCCAGGTACGCCGCGCCGGTAAAGCCCTGCGAACCGGCCAGGACGACGACGGTCCCGAACGTGCCCTTGTGCCCATCTCGGGGACGGGCGGGAAGCTGGAAGCCATCGGGGAGGGCTAACCCCCCACCCCGACCCTCCCCCACATGGGGAGAGGCGGACAAGCCATCGGGGATGACGGCGACGGCAACGGCGAAGTGGCCGTCGTGGGCGATGCTGACATCCACGGTGCGCCCGGTCAGCGTGGTTGCCGGGGCAACCTGAACGTGCGGGCGGCCGTCGCTGCTCGGCAGGATTTCGACATCGCGCATTCGGGGGCGCGGGATGCCGCTGGGCATCGCCTTCCCGATCGCTTCCTTGGCCGCCCAGCGGCCGGCCCAGCGCTCCGGACTGTCGGCACAGTAGGCGATTTCGCGGTCGCTCAGGAATTTCCGGAGGAACCGATTTCCGAAACGCTTCTGGGCCTCGGCGATGCGCGGAATCGCCGCCACATCCACGCCGACCCGGGGGGTCACGCTGCCTACTCTACGGTGACGCTCTTGGCCAGGTTCCGGGGCTGGTCGACGCTGCAGCCGCGCTCGGTGGCGACGAAATAGGCGAAGAGCTGCAACGCCACCACGTTGGGGATGGGCGAAAGGAACTCGGAAACCGGCGGCACCTCGATCCGATCGAGCTGGACGTCGGCGAGCGTGCGATCGCCGTCGCTGATCAGGGCCAGGACCGGTGCGTCTCGGGCGATGACTTCCTGGATGTTGCTCACCATCTTCTCGAGGGTCGCGGCCTGGGTCGCGATCGCGAACACGGGGAAATTCTGGTCCAGCAGCGCGATCGGCCCGTGTTTCAGCTCGCCGGCGGCGTACCCCTCCGCGTGCAGGTAGGAGATCTCCTTCAGCTTCAAGGCGCCTTCCAGGGCGATCGGGTAGTTGATCCCCCGGCCCATGTACATGAAGTTGCGGTAGCCGGAGTACTTGCGGGCCAGTGCCTGAAACGCCTCGGCGCGGTCGAGAACCACCTGGACGGCGGTGGGTAGGGCCTTGAGCTCAGCGGTCAGCTCGCGGAGCCGCTCGGGCGCGAGCCGGTGACGGACCGCGGCCAGTCGGATGCCGAGCAGATAGAGACAGGTGAGGTGGGCGATGAACGTCTTGGTCGAGGCCACGCCGATCTCCGGACCCGCATGCAGGTAGATAACCCCGTCGCTTTCCAGGGCCATGGAGCTGCCCACGACGTTGGTGATCGAGACAACCTTCGCTTTACGCTCCCTCGCCTCGCGGATCGCGGCCAGCGTGTCAGCAGTCTCTCCCGACTGGGAGATGCCGATCACCAGCGTGTCCTGATCGATGATCGGTTGCCGATAGCGGAATTCCGACGCCGGCTCGACTTCGACGGGGATGCGCGCCAGGTCCTCGATGATGTATTTGCCGAGCAGGGCGGCGTAGTAGGAGGTGCCCGCCGCCACCATCTTGATGTCATGCACCTTCAGCAGTTGCCGATCGGTCAGGCCGAACTCCTCGAAGGTCACCTCACCCTCGTCGCTGAGGCGGCCGCGGAGCGCGTTGGAGACGGCCTCGGGCGCCTCGTTGATCTCCTTGGCCATGAAGTGCGGGAATCCGCCCTTCTGGGCCTGACTGATGTCCCACTTGACTTCGATGACTTTGGGCTTGACCGCGGTACCGGCGGTGGTGCTCACCTCGGGGCCTAGACGGGTGATCGACACCATCTCGCCCTCACCGAGCAGCAGCACCTTCTTGGTGTAGGGAATGACGGCGGTGATATCCGAGGCGATGAACCATTCCTTGTCGCCGATGCCGACCACCAGCGGGGCGTTGAGCCGGGCGCCAATCAAGAGGTCGGGGTCGCGCTGCGAGAAGATCGCCATCGCGTAAGCCCCCCGCAGCTTGGCGAGCGCCTGCCGTACGGCCGCTACCAGGTCGCCCTTGTCGTATTCCTCGATCAGGTGGGGGACGACCTCCGTGTCGGTATCCGAGATGAAGACGTGGCCTTTGGCTTGCAGGTCCTTCTTGAGTTCGGCGAAATTCTCGATGATCCCGTTGTGAATCACCATGATCTGCTTGTGGCAGTCCGTGTGGGGATGGGCGTTGATGACGGTCGGCCGGCCGTGGGTCGCCCAGCGAGTGTGCCCGATGCCCAGCCGGCCCTGCGGCATCTCTTCGGTGAGGCGCTCGACCAGGGTGTCGACCTTGGCGGCACTCTTCACGACCGAGGTCTGGCCGTCCGCCTCGTTGAAGATCGCCACTCCGGCGGAATCGTAGCCACGGTATTCCAGCCGCTTGAGGCTCTCCATGATGATGGGCGCCGCCGAGCGCTCACCCAGGTAGCCGATGATCCCACACATCCCGTGGCCTCCTATGTTCCCATTCGGGGCGCGCTCAAACGAGCGAACCTAGTTCGTAGTTTTGGTGAAACGGGCGCGCCGGAGCAAGGTTACGGTCCCGGCGACGGCGAGACCCCCGGGGCAGGCGAGATGAACACGTGCACTTGCGCCGTCTTTTGATTGACGTCCACCCCGACAGGCGGCCGGATGGTCACGGTTTTGATCACGTCGGCCTTGGCGCCAGTGACGTCGACCGGATCGGTGGCCAGTAGCACCAACCCGGCGAGGGTATTCTGCAGCCCGGTTGCCTGGACCTCGAGTGGGGCGATCTGGACGTTGCTGACCCGGTAGCCAGTCGCCGGCTGGCCGGTGAGGGTCCAGCCGACCGGCTTTGGGACTGTCATCGCGTCGGCCTGGATCACCAGCTTGACCGAGACCTGGGCCGGCGTGGCTGTCATCTGCGGCACCGGCTTCTTCGTCTTGGCATCGCGAATCACCACCGTCGGAGTCGCCGTGACGGGGGCCTGCAGCCCGTCCAGATCGACCTGGACGACCGCCTCGATTCCGGCGAACTGGCTCTTGGGACCGTCGACTTTGACGGTTGGCGGTGTGATGGTCGTGGCGCTTACCTGCTCGTGGTACCCGGGGGGCAAGGCATGGACACGTTCGATGGAGACGGTCTGGGTAGTGCTGCCGAGCTCATCGAGCGTCACCGGGATCGAGCTGGGGGCCACAAGGGTAATGTTCGGGTCCGCGTTGCTGACCCGGACGGGGACGTCGTTCTTGCCAACCCGGGCGCCGGCGAAGTTTGCCGTCGCATGAAGCGTCCCGGGATTGGACCGGATCTGCAGATCGAAGCTGTGCAGGTTGTCGGCAGTTCCGATCGCGGTCACGGCGACCTGGGGCAGCCCCCCGACGATCACAAGCCCCGTGGGCACCGTGGGGCGATCGATGGAAAGGGTGTAGCCCTTGCTCTGCGTCGGGTTCTGGGCATAGGCGACCACGCTCCAGAGCGCGACGGCGAACGCGATCGCCAGCAGCTTGAGTCGGAGGTTGCTGAGCAGGACCGTATCTTACCGAAGCCCCGCGCTTACCGCCGCCACACGGGCAGCGGCGGGCGGTGCAGCTCGGTACGCGGCTGGAGCAGCGAGGTCAGCACCTGCCGCAGCCGGTCCGGATCGAGGTTGCGAAGCAGCTTTCCCTCGTGGGCGACGGCGATCTGGCCCAGTTCCTCGCTGAGGATGAGGACCACGGCGTCCGTCTGCATCGACAGGCCGAGCCCGGCGCGATGGCGGGTGCCCATCCGCTCGCGGACCGTTCCTTCCTCCGCCAGCGGAAGGACGCAGCCCGCGGCCAGGATCTGGTTCCCGCGGACGATGACGGCGCCGTCGTGCAGCGGCGAGTTGGGGAAGAAGATGGCCTCGAGGAATTCCGCGGTCAGCTCACCGTTGATCCGGATGCCGCTGTTCGCGTAGTTTTCCAAGCCGGTCTCCTTTTCGAAGACGATCAAGGCCCCGGTGAAGCGCTGGGTCAGCTTCGTGGTGGCGCGGATGACCTCGTCGATCATCCGGTTGAAGATCTGCAGGTTGTAGTGCGAGAGTGGCCGGCCGATGAACCCGATCCGGCCGAACTGGTCCAGTGCCCGGCGGATCTCCGGCTGGAAGAGCACGATGATGCCGACCAGGATGGCCGGGGCCGCGTTGCGAAAGATCCAGGAGAGTAACCGGAGGTCGAGCAGGTTCGCCAGCAAGCCGATCAGGGCGAGCAGGAGCACCCCGAACATCAGTTGGACCGCCTGGGTACCACGGACGAGCAGGAACAACCGGTAGAGGAAGAAGGCCACCAGGCCGATGTCGATGACATCGAGGACGTGCCGCCGGATGTCCCCGCTCGCGAGAAACACCAGGATGTCGCGCAGGATGACGTCCACTAGCGCTGACTAGTATCCCCTAAGCTGTCCCTTCGTTATGGCTGGTGCTCGGCTAGCCGCTCTTGCCGATCAGGAGAACGGCCATGAACCCGATGACGGCCAGTGCCACCCCGCCAGCGAGATAGCGCGTCCGCCTGTGGCTGGGCGGATCGGGGACCTGCGTCTGACGACTGGCCCGGAGCGCGCGCATGCCTCGCAGGAAGAAAAAGCACGTGCAGCCGGCCAGCGCGAGCTGGATGAGGTCGGTCTCCCAGACTGATAGGGCGAGATTGGCGGCGACGCGGGGTACCCCGTACAGGAAACCGACGATGCAGAGCAGACCGAGAAAGACGTTCCGTCGAAGGTCGCTGGAGCCCACCAGGACTGTAACCACGACTCCGCGGTACTGCTTGCGGACCTCGCGCCGGCCAACCGTCTAGACTCGACCTGTGAACACGAGTCAGGCGCTCGCGGGGATCGTTCCCCTGATCTCGACGGCCATCACGATGAACAAGATCATCGCCGGGGTCGTGGTGCTGATCGTGATCGTCGCCGCGGTGGCCTGGTATATGTCGCGCCGACGCGGCCCAGGTTAGTCGACCCGAGCCCATCTCGGCGGCAGACGCGTGACCTAACGCACCGTCGCGACGAACAGAACCGGTACGGACTCGAGGTCAGGGAGAGCGCCGAAGAACGATGGCCAATCGTCCGCATAGCTAAACCGAACGATCGACGCCCGAGTCCCGGCTTGGCCTTGGTTAGGAGGCGGGAGATCCGTCCGACGGTCACGAACGAGCAGAAGGGTCCAATTCGGCGTGCATCCATTCACAACTCCGGGCTCCGGTGCACCGCAGCTCCCAGACAAAAGGCGACCGCTTATAGCGATGACCCAAACCAGCTCGTTATCACCAATGAGCTTCTCGTCGGGCCGCAAGGGTTGTCCGATCGCCGGATATGCCCTGGCGAGGTCGGAGAAGTGCATCAACTTTGCCTCGACACGCCGTCCGGCGATTTGAGTCACGGCCGCCGCATCGAGTGCTTCCTGCCGAGACAGTCTCTGGTAACTGACGAGTCCAAGGGTCCCAGTCACTACCAGGATGAGCACGCCACCTGTCAGGAGCCACCGCCTTGCGCCCATATCAAGCTAACGACGGGAATGACCGTCACTTGCCTTCGCGAAGCGCGGGTCGCTTAGGTTAGCGCTTCGTGTATTGCGGGGCTTTGCGGGCGCGCTTGAGGCCGGGCTTCTTCCGTTCCTTCATGCGCGGGTCGCGGGTCAGCATGCCGTGCTTCTTGAGCACGGGCCGCATGGCCAGGTCGGCAACGCAGAGCGCCCGGGCGATGCCGTGCTGCACGGCACCGGCCTGTCCGGACATGCCGCCGCCGTCGACCATGGCACTGATGTTGAAGCGTTTCTGGCTTTCGGTCAGCTTGAGCGGCTCGACGACGACCATCTCGAGCTGCCGCCGGCCGAAGTACTGCAGCGGCGGCTTGTTGTTGACCATGATGGTGCCCTCGCCCGGATAGAGGCGGACACGCGCGACCGCGTTCTTGCGCCGACCGGTGCCGTAGTAGTACGTGGCGTTATCGGCCAATGACTTCGATATCTCCTTTACTTCCAAAACGGATTGGCACCGGTTGCTGCGCCTTGTGCGGATGCGCGTCGCCGGCGTAGACCTTCAGGCGGCGGAGCTGCTCTTTGCCCAGCGTTCCATGTTGCAGCATGCCGGACACCGCATGCCGGAACGGAAAGGTCGGATGCCGGACGACCATGTCGCCGTAGGCACGCTTGCGGAGACCGCCGGGGTAGCCGGTGTACGAGGTGTAGAACTTGTCAGTCGGCTTCTTGCCGGTCACCTTGATCCCTTTGACGTTGACCACGATGACGTGGTCACCGGTGTTCAGGTGGGGCGTGTACATCGGCTTGTGCTTTCCCCGGAGCACCTTGGCCACGTTGGCCGCGAGCCGCCCGAGCGTCTGCCCGCTGGCGTCGACGATGTACCAGCTGGCCGTGATCTCCGATGGCTTGGCACTGTAGGTCCTGCCCGTAAGAGGCATCCTTCTAATACTCCACCGCGACCTGCACCAGCCCCTGGGGCGGCGCGAGGCGCAGTCCAGCCGTCGACCCCTGGAGCAGCGAGTCGATCCACTCCAGCGGCTGCCGGCGGCGGCCGACGTCGACGAGCGCACCGGCAATTCGGCGAACCATGCCGTAGAGGAAGGCGTCCGCCGCCACGGCTATCGTGATCCAGTCCCCGGCGCCGCTCACCTTGATCTCGTGGACATGGCGCACGGTGTGGCCGCCTGGACGTGGGCTCCGGCCGAACGCGCGGAAGTCATGCCTCCCGGCCAGCCGGTCGCCGGCCGTCTGCATGGCCGCGAGGTCCAGCGTGTCGCGAAGCCCCCAGGCGTACTGACGCTGATAGGCGCCCCGGGGGAGCGCCTGCCGGATCCGGTAGGCGTAGAGCCGGGCCCGCGCCGAGTAGCGGGCGTTGAAAGCGTCATCCACCGCCTCGGCATGACGGACCGCGATGTCCGGCGCCAGGTGGGCATTCAACGCACCGGGCAATTGTTGCACCGGGAATTCACGCTCGAGACGAAAGTTCACGACCTGGCCGAGCGCGTGGACGCCGGCGTCGGTGCGGCCGGCCGCCGTCAGCACCGGCGACTCGCCGGTCAGGTCGTGGATGGCGTCGCGCAGCGCAGCCTCGACGGTGGGCGCGCCCGGCTGCGCCTGCCACCCGTGGTATCGGGTGCCCTCGTACTCGACGACCAGTTTCACGTTCATCGGTCGACGAGCTCCACCAGGACCATGGGCGCGCCGTCGCCCTGCCGCGGGCCGATCTTGAGCACCCGGGTGTAGCCGCCCGGCCGCTCCTTCAGGCGCGGCAGCAGCTTGGTGAAGAGACGCTGCGAGACTTCGCGATCCTCGACCACCGAGTCAACCGCGCGGCGGGCGGCGAGGTTGTCCGTCTTGGCGGTGGTGATCACGCGCTCCACCCAGCGTCGGAGCTCCTTCCCCTTCGCCTCGGTGGTCTCGATCCGGCCGTGGTCGAGCAGCGACGTCACCAGGTTGCGGCTCATCGCCTTGCGATGCGCCGTGCTCCGCCCGAACTTGCGTCCTGTCTTCTGGTGCCGCACGTGCGCCTGTTCTGCTCCTAGACCAGGACCTTGGTGAGCTCTTCCTGCGTCAGGAAGCCACGCTGCACCAGCTTTTCCTTGATCTCGTCCAACGACTTGCGGCCGAAGTTGCGCAGGCTCAGCAGGTCTTCCTCGCGAAGCGCCACCAGCTGGCCGACCTTGGTGATCTCGTTCGCCTTCAGGCAGTTGAGCGCCCGAACGGAGAGGTCGAGATCCTCGATCGGCACGTCCGCCAGCCGCGAGGAAAGGTCATTACCCTTCTGCAGCGGCACGTCGGCGTCCTTGATGCGCTCGGTGAAGCGGGTGAAGAGGCCAAGGTGCGAAGTGAACTGCTTGGCCGCCTCGCTGATGGCCTGGTCCGGGACGATGGTCCCGTCGGTCCAGACCTCGAGGATCAGCTTGTCCCAGTCCGTCTCCTGGCCGACCCGGGTCTTCTCGATCAGGAAGTTCGCCTTTACGACCGGACTGAAGATGGCGTCGATCGGGATCACCCCGATTGGCTGGCCTTCCTTCTTGTTTCGCTCGGCCGGCACGTAGCCTTTCCCGCGCTCGACGGTCAGCTCCATGCGGAGCCGGCCCTTGTTGCTGTCGAGGGTGCAGATGTAGAGCTCGGGGTTGACGATCTCGACGTCGCTGGGCGCCTGGATATCGGACGCCTTCACCTCGCGGGGACCGGTCACGTCGAGCGTCAGGCGGACGGCATCCTCGCTATACGAGATCAGGTTCAGCCCCTTGAGGTTGAGGATGATCTCGGTGACGTCTTCCTTGACATACGGGATCGAGGAAAACTCGTGCGCGACGCCCTCGATCGAGACCGAGGTCACGGCGGCGCCCTTCAGCGTCGAGAGCAGGACGCGACGCAGCGCGTTGCCCAGGGTGGTGCCGAAGCCGGGCTCGAGCGGCTCGATCTCGAACTTCCCGTAGGTGGCGGAGTTCTCGATGCTTTTGACTTGGGGTTGAGCGATATCGATCATGGTGCTCCTTTATTAATTTATTAGCGCGAATAAAACTCGACGATCAGTTGCTCCTGGATGGTCTGGTCCATGTCGTCGCGTCCAGGTTGCGCGACGATCTTCGCGGTCATCTGCTCCTTGTCGAGGGTGAGCCACGGCGCGATGGTTCGCTGCTCGCCCGCGTCGAGAGCATTCTTGATTCGGTCGACCTCTTTGCTCTTTTCCTTGATCGCGATCACATCGCCGATGCGCACGGCGTAGGACGGGATGTTGACCAGCCGGCCGTTGACGGTGACGTGTCGGTGAGAAACGAGCTGTCGGGCATCGCGGCGTGAGGCGGCAAACCCCACCCGGTAGACGACGTTGTCCAGCCGGGTCTCAAGGAGCTGGAGCAGGTTGAGGCCGGTGACCCCGGCCATCTTCGACGCCCGCTCGAAGTAGAGCCGGAACTGACCCTCCAGCAGGAAGTAAATCCGGCGCGCGCGCTGCTTCGCCCGCAGCTGAATCCCATAGTCGGACACCTTGCGGCGGCGGACCTGGGTGTGCATGCCGGGCGGCATCGCCCGCCGGTCGAGGGTGCACTTCGTGAAGCACTTCTCCCCCTTGAGGAAGAGCTTCACGCCCTCGCGGCGGCAGTGACGGCAGACCGGGCCTTCGTAGCGGGCCAACTAGACGCGCCTCCGCTTCGGTGGGCGGCAGCCGTTGTGCGGGATCGGCGTCACGTCCGTGATGGCGGTCACCTCGAGGCCGGCGGCCTGCAGGGAACGAATCGCCGCCTCGCGGCCGGCCCCGGGCCCCTTCACGAAGATCTCGATCTGCTTGAGGCCGTGCTCCATCGCCCGGCGCGCCGTCGCCTCGGCGGTGACCTGGGCGGCGAACGGCGTGCTCTTGCGAGACCCCTTGAAGCCCTGGCTGCCGGCACTGCCCCAGGCGAGCACGTTGCCCTGGGCGTCGGTCAGCGAGACCACGGTGTTGTTGAAGGTCGACTGGATGTGCGCCTGGCCGACGGTGACGTGCTTCTTCTCCCGGCGGCGAGTGCGGACGACTTTCTTCTTGGGCATGACTTACTTCTTTGCCTCGGCCTTCTTGCGCACGCCGACCGTCTTGCGCGGGCCGCGGCGGGTGCGGGCGTTGGTCCGGGTGCGCTGGCCACGGACCGGCAGGCCGCGGCGGTGGCGCAGCCCACGGTAGGTCCCGATCTCCATCAGGCGCTTGATGTTGAGCGCGATCTCGCGGCGAAGCTCGCCTTCAACCTTGGCTTCCTTGTCGAGCACGTCGCGGAGGCGGCCGATCTGCTCGTCGTTGAGGTTCTTGACGCGCATGTTCGGATCGACGTTCGCGATCGTCAGCACCCGCCGCGCGGTGTGGGGACCGACCCCAAAGATGTAGGTGAGCGCGATCTCGACGCGCTTTTCCCGGGGGATGTCAATGCCGGCGATTCGAGCCATTTAGCCTCTTACCCCTGCCTCTGGTTGTGTTTCGGCGTCACGCAGATGACCCGCACCTGGCCGCCGCGCTTGATGACCTTGCACTTCGAACATATTTTCTTGACCGACGACCGAACTTTCATTTCTCACTCCGCCTTTCTCACGATTCGACCGCGTCCCGGATCGAGCGGTGACACCTCGACGCGGACGCGGTCACCCGGGATCACCCGGAGAAACCGAAGCCGCGCGGCCGGCGCCACGTGAGCCACGATCCTGTGGCCGGTCTCGAGTTCGACGCGGTAGAGCGCGTTGGGCATCGGCTCCACCACCCGTCCGACGACAATCCCCGCCACTAGCAAATGCCCATGACAGGATCGCCGGATCTCCGGCGCACGAACGAATAGCTTACCACAAGCACGCGCGGTCCAAACGGCCCCCACCCTGCCCTCCCCCAGAGGGGAGGGAGACTCTCGCCCTCATGAGCGGGCCTCGAGGGCCTTCTTTGAGAGGGTCAGGATCTCGGGGCCGTCCGCGGTGATCGCTACTGAGTGCTCAAAATACGCTGACAGACTGTGGTCGACGGTGACCACCGTCCAGCCGTCGCCGAGCAGCGCCACGTCCGGGCCGCCGGCGTTGACCATGGGCTCGATCGCCAGCACCATTCCCGGCTTCAGCAGCGGCCCCCGGCCCGCGATGCCGAAGTTGGGGACCTGGGGATCCTCATGCATGTCCCGGCCGATCCCGTGCCCGACGAACTGCCGGACGACGGAGAAACCGGCCCGCTCGACGTGCTGCTGGACGGCGGCGCTGATATCCCCGATCCGGTTGCCGGCCTGCGCTTTCTCGATCCCGATGCCGAGGGACTCCCGGGTGACGTCCATCAGCCGCTGCGCCTCGGGCGAGATCTTGCCGACGCCCACGCTCAGCCCGGCGTCCGCCCAGAAACCGCGATGGATCAGGCCGGCGTCGAGGCTCAGGAGGTCGCCTTCCCGGAGCTTGCGATTGGTCGGAATCCCGTGGACGACCTGGTCGTTGACGGAGGTGCAGATCGCGTTCTGGTACCCCTGGTAGCCCACGAACCCCGGGATGCAGCCGCGCCCCCGGATGAACCGGTCCGCCTCGCGGTCGAGTTCGAGCAGGGTGATGCCTGGCCGCGCCATCGCTTGCAGCCGCTCGAGGGCCTCGGCCAGGATGGCGCCGGCCTCCCGCATCAGCTCGATCTCCGCCTCCGACTTGTAGATGATCATCGTGAGCCGGCTCCCTTTTTGAGCGCGCTCAGCCGGCGGGTGATATCCGAGCGCACGTCGTCGACCGACATCTGCCCGTCGATGTTCTCGAGCTTGTGCTGGCCGGTGTAGTAGTCGATCAGCGGCGCCGTATGCGTCAGGAAGACATCGATGCGGTGCGCCACGATCTCCGGGTGGTCGTCCGGCCGCTGGTACAGCTCGCCGCCGTCGACGGTGCAGCGCGGCACCGCCCGCGCCTGCTGGGGTGTGAAATTGTAGACCGCGTCACAGGTCCGGCAGCTGTACCGATGCGACAGCCGGTCGATCAGCACCTGCCGGCTCACCCGAAGGTAGATGACGGCGTCGACCCGGCGACCGAGCTCGTCGAGCTTAGCGTCGAGCGCCTCGGCCTGGGCAACGGTGCGCGGGAAGCCGTCGAGGATGAAGCCGTTCTTGGCGTCGGGTTGTTGCAGGCGCTCCCGGATGATGTCGATCATCAGGTTGTCCGGCACCAGCTCGCCGCGGTCCATGAAGCTCTTCACCTGCTCGCCGAGCGTCGTCCCCGCCCGCCGCTGCGCGCGCAGCATGTCGCCGGTCGCGATCGCGGGGATGTGGTAGGTATCGATCAGGGACCCCGTCTGGGTTCCCTTGCCCGCGCCAGGCGCGCCAAACAGAATCAAATTCATATGGACAGTTTGCGACCTGAGGTCGCTACTTGATGAACCCCTTGTATTGACGCATGATCAACTGCGTCTCGATCTGTTTCATGGTGTCGAGCGCGACACCCACGACGATCAGGATCGCGGTCCCGCCAAGGTACATGTTCTGCGTCGGTATTCGCGTCAGCGCGGTGGCCAGCAACGGAATCAAGACGGTGACACCACCCAGGAAGAGGGCACCGGCAAAGGTGATCCGGGTCATGGTGCGGTCGAGGTACTGCGCGGTTGCCACACCCGGACGGATGCCCGGGATGAAGGCGGCGTGCTTCTTCAGGTAGTCGGCGGTATCCACCGGGTCGAAGGTGACCGCCGTGTAGAAGTAGGTGAAGCCGAAGATCAGGATGAAGTACACGAAGTTATAGAGGATGTCGGTGGGGATGTTGGGACCGGATGGCACCCAGTAGGTGCGGAGCGCCCGGGAGATATCACCCCAGGGCGAGGGCGCGGTCGCGAGAAAGTTCCCAATGATGACCGGGAAGAACATGATCGAGATGGCGAAGATGATCGGGATGACGCCCGCCTGGTTCACCCGGAGCGGCAGGTGCGAGCTGCGGCCCTGGTAGACCTTGCGGCCCACCACCCGTTGCGCCGATTGGATGGGAATCTTCCGCTGCGCCTGCTGGACCTCGATGATGAACGCGGTGACCACGATGGCGAGCGCGGCAAAGAGCAGTAACGGCGCCAGGTTCTGCGACGCGCCGCCGCCCGTCAGCAGGTTGTAGATGGTGTTCGGGATCCGGCCGACGATGCCGGCGAAGATCACGAGCGAGATGCCGTTGCCGATGCCGTACTCGGTGATCAGCTCGCCGAACCACATCAGCATCACGGTGCCGGCCGTCAGCGTGATCATGATCTCGACGATGCCCAGCCAGTCGAGGTTGCTCAGGACGCCCTGGCGGCTGAAGACGAGGGTCAGGCCCCACGCCTGGAGGAGGCCAAGCGCCACCGTCAGCCAGCGGGTCCAGCGCGTGATCTTTCGCCGGCCGAACTCGCCTTCCTTGCTGAGCTCCTTCATCCGGGTGGAGACGACCGTCATCAACTGCATGATGATCGAGGCGTTGATGTAGGGGTTGACCCCCATGGCGATGATCGAGAAGGTCGAGAGCCCGCCTCCGGAAAACAGGTCGAGCAAGCCGAGAAAGGCATTGGTATTGAAGAGCTTGTCGAGGGCGTTCTTGTCGGCGCCCGGGACGGCGATATGCGCCAGGATCCGGAACACCAGGAAGAGTCCCAGCGTGAAGAGGATCTTGCGGCGCAGTTCGGGGATGCGGAGCGCGTTGCCGATCGCTTCTAGCATGGCCTAGCTCTTCTTCTTACCCTTGTTGGCTTTTGGAGAATCGTCCGAACCGGGCTCGCTTGGGGCCTCAGCCTTTACAGCCTGCTCGCCCTTCTCGCCCTTCTCGCCCTTCTCACGCTTCGCGCCCTTCTCGCTTTTCTCACCCTTGTCGCCTTTCTCGCCCTTGTCCTTTTTCGAGGCCTTGGCCGGCGCGGCGTCCGCGCCCTCCGGCGCTGCTTCGACCGCCGGGACTGGGGCTACCTTCTTCGGCTGGTTCTTGGCCCGCTTGGTTTTCGGCCGGATGGGCGGCGGAACTTCGATCACCGCCGCGGTCCCGCCGGCGGCCTCGATCTTCCGGCGCGCTTCCTTCGAAAACTGGTGGGCGTGGATGGTCAGCTTGCGGCTGAGGTCACCCGTCCCCAGTACCTTGATGCCGGCGCCCACGTCCTTGATGATGCCGGCCTCCAGCAGGGATTCCGGCCGGATCTCGGCGCCGTTCTCGAAGCGATTCAGGCGGGTCAGGTTGAGCACGGCGAACCGCTTCTTCCAGCGGTTGTGAAACCCGCGCAGCTTGGGCGTCCGCATGGTCAACCGGGTCTGGCCACCTTCGAAGGTCTTCGGCATGTTCACCGACGTCCGGGCGCGCTGGCCCTTCTGGCCCCGGGTCGAGGTCTTCCCATGGCCCGAGCCCGGACCGCGGCCGACACGCTTGCGAGCGTGGTGCGATCCCGGCGCCGGCTGCAGCTCGTGCAGCTTCACTGCGCTTCCTCCACCTTGACCAGGTGGCGAACTTTGTGCACCATCCCGCGGAGCTGCGGACTATCCTCGTGCTCCACCGTCTGGTTCAGACGGCGAAAGCCGAGTGCTTGCACAGTGCGTTCCTGGTCGGGCTTTTGTCCGATCACACTTCGGACGTAGGTGATCTTCAAGCGGGCCATCCTAGCCGACCGGCTCCTCCACGGGTTCCTCGACGGGCGGGGGTGCTGCCTCCGGCGCGGGCTTGGCCCCGCGGCGACTCAAGCGCGCCATCTCATCGGCGGGTTTCCCGCGAGCCTGCGCGATCGAGTCGGCGGTCTGCAACGCCTGCAGGGCCGCGATGGTGGCCCGCACCGTGTTGACCGGGTTGTTCGTGCCCAGGGATTTGGTGATCATGTCCTTCACGCCCGACAATTCGACGACGGCGCGCATCGCGCCGCCCGAGCGAATCCCCGTCCCGGGCGCCGCCGGCTTCAAGAGCACCTTGGCGGCTCCCTTCTTCAGCCGGATCTCGTGGGGAATGGTGGTCCCCACCATCGGCACCGTGATCAGGTGCTTCTTTGCCGATTCGACCGCCTTGCGGATAGCCTCGGGCACCTCGCCCGCCTTGCCGAGCCCCGCGCCGACGCGGCCGTTCTGGTCGCCGACGACGACCAGCGCGCTGAACGAGAAGCGGCGGCCGCCCTTGACGACCTTCGCCACCCGGTTCAGGTGGACGACTTTCTCCGTGAATTCCGACTGGCCTCTTCCGTACTGGTAACTCATGCGCTCCCTTTTAGAACTTCAATCCAGCGTTGCGCGCCGCTTCGGCCAGCGCTTTGATGCGACCGTGGTAAGGAAAACCGCCGCGATCGAAGACGACGGTCTCGATCCCGGACTTCAGGGCCCGTTCGGCAACCGACTTGCCCACCGCCGCCGCGCCTTCCGCTCCGGACGGCGACTTCAGGCTCTTGCGAAGGTCGGCGTCGGTCGTCGAGGCGGCGGCCAGCGTCCGTCCCGAGGCGTCATCGATCACCTGCGCGTAGACGTGGTGCAGGCTTCGGAAGATGGCGAGCCGCGGACGCTTGGGACCGCCCTCGAGATGGGTCCGGAGCCGGATATGCCGGCGAATGCGCGTGGCGCGGCGATCAGGAACTTTGTTCATTACTTTGCCCCGGCGGTCTTCCCGGTCTTGCCAGCCTTGCGCCGGATCCGCTCACCCCGGTAGAGGATGCCCTTGCCCTTGTACGGTTCGGGCGGACGGATCTTCCGCACCTCGGCGGCGACCTGGCCGACATCTTCCTTGCTGGCACCCTTGATGTTGATGCGCGTCGGCTCGGGGACGTCGATCGTGATGCCCTTGGGCACCGGGTAGCGGACCGGGTGCGAGAAGCCGACGCTGAGAACCAGCGCCTCGCCCTGGCGGGCGGCACGATAGCCGACGCCGACCAGCTCGAGCTGCTTCTCGTATCCCTTGCTGACGCCTTCGATCATGTTCCAGACCAGCGTCCGGGTCAGCCCGTGCAACGAGCGGTGCAGCTTCGACTCACTCGGCCGCTCCACCAGCACGCTACCGTCCTTGACCGTGACCTTCATCTCGGGGTTGAGCCGGCGCGTGAGCTCCGAGCTGCCGCTCTTCACCGACACGGTGTGGTCCTGGACGCTGACCGTCACGCCGCTCGGGATCTTGACCGGAAGCTTGCCAATCCTACTCATGGGTCACCAAACGTAGCACACGACCTCGCCGCCGAGGCCGGCCTTGGTTGCCTTCTGTCCGGACATGACACCGTGCGAGGTCGAGAGGATGACGATGCCGAGCCCACCCAGCACCCGCGGGATCTCAGTCTTTCGCGCATAGACGCGCAGGCCCGGCTTGCTGATCCGGCGAAGGCCGGCCAGGGACTTGCCGCGAGGGGTCTTCGGTTTGAACGTGATGTCGAGCTTCTGACCCTGCTCGGCGGCGGCGACGTCGTAGGACGCGATGTAGCCCTCTTCCTTGAGAACGCGAGCGATCTCGACGCCCACCCGCGATGCCGGCAGGGCGACCCGCGAGTGCCCCGCGGTGTTGGCGTTGCGGATCCTGGTCAGCATGTCGGCGATGCTATCGGTGCTCATGGCCTGCCCCTCCTCACCACGACGACTTCTTCACGCCCGGGACCTGCCCTTGCGAGGACAGGCTGCGGAAGCAGATGCGGCAGATGCCGAACTTCCGCATGTACGAACGCGGGCGTCCGCACAAATTGCAGCGGTTGTGTTGCGAGACGGCGTGCTTGTGCTTGCGCAGTCCGCGGTTGATGGTCGATTTCTTAGCCAATGTCCTGTGTCACCCTCACTTCCTGAACGGGAACCCGAGCTCCGCCAACAACGCGCGCGCCTCGTCATCGGTACGCGCGGTGGTGACGAAGGTCACCTCGAGACCCCGCAATTTGTCGATCTTGTCGTACTCGATCTCCGGAAAGACCAGCTGCTCGCGCAGCCCAAGCGTGTAGTTCCCTTTTCCGTCGAAGCTCTCGGGCGAGATCCCGCGGAAGTCGCGGATCCGGGGCAACCCGACCGAGATCAGCTTGTCGACGAACTGGTACATGCGCGCGCCGCGCAGGGTCACCTTGACCCCGATCGGGAGGCCGGCGCGCAGCTTGAAGTTCGCGATCGCCTTGCGCGATTTCATCACGACCGGCTGCTGCCCGGTGATCTTCTTCAGATCGGCGACCGCAGCGTCCAGGGCCTTGGGGTTCGCGATCGACTCGCCGATCCCGATATTCGCCACCACCTTGGCCAGGCGAGGAACCTGCATCGCGTTGGTGTAGGCGAACCGCTGGATCAGCGTGGGGACGATCTTGTCCTGGTAGCGCTGCTTCAGCCTGAGCTCCGTGCCAGCCGGGCTGGAAACGACGCTCGAACCCTTCGGGCTGGCGGCGACCTTCACGCCTTTCGAGCTCGCGGCGACGTTCATACCTTGTTCCTCACGCGCTCATAGACTTCCCCGCAGCTCACGCAGACGATCGCCTTCGTGCCGTTGGGCAGAATCGTCTTTCGGATCCGGGTCGGTTTGTCGCACTTGTTGCAGACCAGCATCACGTTCGAGTAATCGAGCGGCGACTCGAAGTCGACGATGCCGCCCTGCATCACCTTGGTGCCACCCTTCTGCTGGTTCGCCTTCTGGTGGCGCTTGAGCAGGTTGACGCCCTTGACGACGATCTTGCCCTGCTGCGGTACGGTGCGGACGACGACGCCGCGCTTGCCGCGGTCCTTTCCGGACATGACCTGCACGGTGTCGTCACGATGAATGTCGAGATGAAGCCGAGACATTGTCTATAGGACCTCCGGTGCCAGGGAAACGATCTTCATGAAGTTCTTGTCGCGAAGCTCGCGCGCCACCGGGCCAAAGATGCGGGTGCCGCGCGGATTGTTCTGTGGGCCGAGGATGACCGCGGCGTTCTCGTCAAAGCGGATGGTGGAACCGTCCTGCCGGCGGAACTCCCGCGAGGTGCGCACCACAACCGCCTTCACCACCTCGCTCTTCTTGACCTGGCCGCCCGGGGTGGCCACGGTCACGGCGGCCGTGATGACATCGCCGATGGAGGCGTACTTGCGGTAATGCCCACCCATGACCCGGATCAACAGGATCTCCCGCGCACCCGTGTTGTCCGCCACCTTCAACCGCGACTCTTGCTGGACCATGACTACGGCTATTTCGCCTTCTCCACGATGGCGACGACGCGCCAGCGCTTGTCGTGCGAGAGCGGCCGGGTCTCCATGATCCGGACGCGGTCGCCGACCTTGCACTGGTTCTGCTCGTCGTGCGCCTTGAAACGGGTGGACTGCTGGATGTGCTTCTTGTACTTGCGGTGCTCCTTGAGGGTCTGCACCCGGACGACCACCGTTTTGTCCATCTTGTCGCTGATGACGGTGCCGGTCCGGGTCTTGCGCATGGCGCGATCCGTCGTTGCTTCTTCGTCGCTCATGCGGTCTCCTCAGTCGCGGCCGCGCGGCGGCGGCGTGGCTTGGGCGTCTGCGGCTCCGGCGCGGTCGCCGGCTCGCCGTCGCGCTCCCTCAGATGGATCCCGGTCAGGATCTGGGCCAGGTCGTGGCGCACGTGCCGGATCTGGCGATGGTTTTGCAGCTGACCGGTCGCCATCTGAAAGCGCAGGTTGAAGAGCTCCTGGCGAGAGTCCTTGAGCTTCTTCTGAAGGTCGGGCATGGAGAGGCCCTGGAGGTCTTTCATCTTCATTTCTTGCCACCACCCTTGGCCGGCTTGGCCGGTGCCGCCGCGGGCGCCTTTGGAGCCGTCGCCGCCTTGGGCGCGGCACCCGGCGCGGCTTTTATGGTCGGTGCGGCGCCCGGGGCGGCCTTGGGGCCCCTCGCGGCAGCCGCGGCCGGCGCAGCGGCGCCCGGTGCGGCAGCGGCGCCGGCGATGCCTTCGACCGCCTCACCCGGCTTCAGCTCGGCCGGGCCCTTGATCTTCACATCGGCGGCCGCCTTGACGCCCGACTTGATGCCCAGCGTGCGGGTCTTCATCGGCAGCTTGTAGGCGGCCAGCTGGAAGGCGCGCTTGGCCATCTCGGGCGTGACGCCGCCCGTTTCGAAGAGGACGCGACCCGGCTTGATGACGACCACCCAGCCCTCGGGCGCTCCCTTGCCGCTACCCATGCGGGTCTCGGCCGGCTTCTTCGTCACCGATTTGTCGGGGAAGACCCGGATGAAGACCTGGCCGCCTCGGCGCACGAAGCGGGTCATCACCCGGCGGGCCGCCTCGATCTGCCGGTTCGTCATCCAGGCCGCTTCGGACGCCTGCAGGCCGAACTCGCCGAACGCCAGGTCGGCGCCCTGGGTGGCCACGCCGGTGCGGCGACCCCGATGGAGCTTGCGATGTTTGACGCGGGCTGGCAGCAACATCTCTATTCCTTCTTCTTTGCCGTGCGGGTGCGCGGCGTCTTGGGCGCGTCGGACTTCTCAGTCGCGCTGGCCGTGGTTTTCGCCCGGGGGGCACGCTTGGCTGCGGGCTTCTCACCGCCATCCGTGGCGGTGGCCGTCTCCGCCTTGGCGCGGGTCGCGCGCTTCGGCTTGGCGGGGGAAGCCTCCGGTGTCGCGGTCGCGACGGCCGCCGCTACGGGCGCGGCGACCTCGGCAGGAGGAGCGACCACCGCGGCCTGGACCAGCTCGGCAAGCGGGGTCGGCGCCTCACCAAGCGCGGCGGCCACTGGGATCCCGGCATCGACGGGCTCTTCTACCGCGGCAGCTGGCTTGGGCGGCGCCTCGGTCGGGAAGTTGCCGGTATAGACCCAGGCCGACACGCCGATCCGTCCGAAGGTGGTCTTGGCTTCGGTCTGACCGAAGTCGATGTCCGCCTTGAGCGTGTGGAGCGGGACGCGGCCCTCGCGGTTCCATTCGACGCGCGCCATCTCGGAGCCGCCAAGGCGGCCCTTGACCCGGATCTTCACGCCCTGGGCGCCGGCCCGCATCGTCTTCATCAGCGACTGCTTGATGGCGCGGCGGAAGGCGATCCGCTTCTCCAGCTGGGCGGCGACGTTCTCCGCGACCAGCTGGGCGCTGAGCTCGGGCTTCTTGATCTCCTGGATCGTGACCCGGACGCGCTTGCCCGTGATCTTCTCCAGCTCATCGCGGAGCTGGTCTACGCTGGTCCCACCTTTGCCGATCACGATGCCCGGCTTGGCGGTGTGGAGCGTGATGGTGAGCGCCGAGGACGAACGCTCGGTCTCGATCCGGGCCAGGCCGGCGTTCTTCAGGCGGATCATCAGCATCCGCCGCAGGCGGACATCCTCCAGCAGCAACGGCTTGAACTCCTTGTCCGGAGCAAACCACTTTGCCTCCCAGTTACGGTAGACGCCCAGCCGGAAGCCGTTCGGGTGAACCTTGTGTCCCACTACTTGCCTTTCTTCTCCTTGGTGTCCTTCTTACCCACGTCCTTCTTCTTGCTCTCCGCCTTGGCGGTATCCGTCTTGCCCTTGGGCGCCTCGGTCTTGCTTTGGGCCTTCGCCTTCCGCGGCTTGGCCGGGGCCTCCCGCTCGTCGGACTCGGTCGTGGCCGGCTCGCTCGCGGCCGCGGCGCGAGCCGCGGCCGCCGCCGCCGGGGTCGGTGCCAAACGGCCGGTTGGCTGCGGGGCGCGCGGCAAGGCCGCGCGGCGCCGGACGACTCCGGGCCGGTCCTCGACCACTGCGGTGATGTGGCTCGTCCGCTTGAAGATGCTGAAGAGGCGTCCCATCGCGCGCGGCTGACCGCGCTTGAGCATCGGGCCCGGCTCGACCCGGATCTCCTTGATCACGAGGTCGTCCTTGACCAGGTTGAAGTTGTTCTCGGCATTCGCCTGGGCGGAGCGGATCACTTTGGCCACATCACGGGCGGCGGCCTTCGGCATGAACGAGCAGGCGACCAGCGCCTCGCTGACCGGCAAGTTGCGCAGCGTTTGCGCGACCAGCCGCACCTTGCGGGGCGATGTCCTGACCCATTTGGCCTTTGCTTGTACTTCCATGGTTACTTCAGCGCGGTGGTCTTTTCCGTGTGATGGCCGTGGGCGCGGAAGCGCCGGGTCGGCGCAAACTCGCCCAGCAGGTGCCCGACCATGTTCTCGGTGATGAAGATCGGCACGTGCTTCTTCCCGTCGTGGATCGCGAGCGTATGCCCGACCATCTCGGGGAAGACGCTCGAGTCCCGCGACCAGGTCTTGATCACCTTCTTCTCTTTTTGCTGATTCATCGCCGTCACCTTCTTCATCAGTGACGGATGAACGAACGGTCCCTTCTTCGTTGAACGTGACATGTGTTAGCCCTTACTCTTCCGCTTGGGTGGCCGGCGTCGAACGAGCATGATGCGCGTCTTTTTGTTGCGACGGGTCCGGTAGCCGAGCGCCGGCTTGCCCCACGGCGTCTTGGGGTTGCCGCCCGGGCCGGAACGTCCCTCACCACCGCCGTGCGGATGGTCGAAGGGGTTCATCGTCACGCCGCGGACCGCGGGGCGCTTGCCGCGCCAGCGGCTCTTGCCGGCCTTGCCGACGTTCTCGTTTTCGTGCTCGACATTGCCGATCTGGCCAATCGTCGCGTAGCAGATGACCGCGACCCGCCGCACCTCACCCGACGGCATCCGGATCTGGGCATAGTCACCCTCGCGGGCCAGCAGCTGCGCCGACATCCCGGCCGAGCGGACGACCTGACCGCCCTTGCCCCGGTTGAGCTCGATGTTGTGGACCGTGCTGCCCAGCGGGATGCTGGCGAGCGGCAGCGCGTTCCCCGGTTTGATGTCCGCCTCCGGTCCGCTGAGCACCTGGTCACCAACCGAGAGCCCGACCGGCGCCAGGATGTAGCGCTTCTCGCCATCGGCGTAGGTCAGCAGCGCGATCCGCGCGCTGCGGTTTGGATCGTACTCGACCGCGCTGACCGTCGCTGGGATGTTGAGCTTGTCCCGCTTGAAGTCGATGATCCGGTACAGCTTCCGGTGGCCGCCGCCCTGGTGGCGGACGGTGAGCCGTCCCTGCGCGTTGCGTCCGGCATCTTTCTTGAGCGACACCATCAGCCGCTTCTCGGGCTTCTTGCCGCGGGTAATGTCGTCAAAGGCGCTCACCGACATGAACCGGCGGCCGGGCGAGGTGGGGCGGTACTTCTTTATCGGCATCGGTCAGACACCCTGGAACATGCTTTCGATTTTCTGCCCCTCAGCCAGCGTGACGACCGCTTTCTTCCAGTTCGACTGAAACCCATGGGTGCGACCACGGCGGCGTTCCTTGCCGCGCACGTGCATCGTATTGACGCTGACGACCTCGACCTTGAACGCCTCGGTGATCGCCAGCGCGATCTCGGTCTTGGTGGCCTTGGGGTGCACCCGGAAGAGGTATTTGCCGGTCGCCATCGCGGCGTAGCTCTTCTCACTGATCAACGGTCGCTGGACAACCTCGACGGCGGCCCTCATGAAAGCCACTCCTCGACCTGCGTGAGCGCGGAGCGGGTGAAGACCAGGGTATCCGCGGTCAGGACGTCGCTCGGGTTGAGGTTTACGGCCAGGATCGTCTTGACGCTGGCCAGGTTGCGGGTGGACTTTTCGAGCAGCAGGTCGTGCTCGGGGATCACGAAGAGCGTCCCGGCCCCGGCGCCCAGCTGGGCGAAGAGGTCGGCTACCAGGCGCGTCTTCGGCTCCTCCAGGGCGATCTCCTCGAGGATGCGCACGGCGCCTTCCTGGGCCTTCACCGAGAGGGCGACCCGCAGCGCCAGCCGGCGCTGCTTGCGTGGCATCTTCTGCTCGTAGCTGCGCGGATGCGGACCGAAGACGGTGCCGCCATGGCGCCACTGGGGCGCCCGGGTACTGCCCTGACGAGCCCGGCCCGTGCCTTTCTGCTTCCAGGGTTTCTTGCCACCGCCGGACACGTCCCCGCGGGTCTTCGTCTCATGGGTTCCCTGGCGGTCGTTCGCCTGTTGCCGGCGCACCGCCTGGTGCAGGACGGCGGCGTTCAGCGGGGCGTTGAAGACGGCCTCGGGCAATTCGACCTGGCCGGTCTCCTTGCCATCGCGGTCGTAGACCGTGGCCGAGGGCTTCTGGGTGGCCGCCATTATTTCTTCCCCTTGGGCTGCCGGGTCGAGTCCCGGACCAGCACCAGGCTGTTCTTGTGGCCCGGCACATCGCCGTTCACCAGCAACAGGTTGCGGTCGAGATCCACCCGCACCACCTTGAGGTGCTTGGTGGTGCGCTGAGCGTTGCCGAGCTGGCCGGCCATCCGCATCCCCTTGTACACGCGCGAAGGGGTCGAGGACGAGCCGATCGAGCCGGGTTGCTTGATGTTGTGTGAGCCGTGGGTCACCGGGCCGCGCCCGAAGTGGTGGCGCTTGTGCTGGCCGGAAAATCCCTTGCCCTTGGTGGTGCCGGTGACATCGACCCATTCGCCGGCCGAAAAGAGGTCGGCCTTCAGCGCCTGGCCGATCTGGTAGGTGGCGTCGGATTTCAGCCGCACTTCGCGCACGTGGCGATGGGCGGCGACCCCAGCCTTCTTGAAGAGGCCGGCGGCCGGCTTGGTCAGCTTCTTCTCCTTGACGTCGCCGAAACCGAGCTGGACGGCGCCGTAGCCATCCTTCTGCACGGCCCGCAGGGCGATCACGACGCAGGGCCCGGCCTCGAGCACGGTGACCGGCAGGAGCTCACCCTTCTCGGTGAACACCTGCGTCATCCCGATCTTCTTGGCCAGCAGCCCCTTCGTCGCCATGGCTTAGAGCTTGATCTCGATGTTCACGCCGGACGGCAGGTTGAGCCGCATCAGCGCGTCCACCACTTTTGGATTGGGGTCGAGGATGTCGATGATCCGCTTGTGGGTCCGCATCTCGAACTGCTCGCGCGAGTCCTTGTCGATGAACGGCGAACGGATCACCGTCCACTTGTTGATCTCGGTGGGCAGCGGGATGGGTCCGGCGGTCGACGCGTTCGTACGCCGCGCGGTGTCCACGATCTTGTCCGCGGCCTGGTCGAGGACGCGGTGATCGTATGCCTTCAGCCGGATGCGGATCTTTTGGGCCACGACCTTACTTGATCACCTTTGTCGCGACGCCCGAGCCGACGGTGCGGCCGCCCTCGCGGATGGCGAAGCGCATCTGTTCTTCGACGGCGATCGGGGTGATCAGCTTGATCTTCATGGCGATGTTGTCGCCGGGCATCACCATCTCGGTACCCTCCGGCAGCTCGATCTCACCGGTCACGTCGGTGGTCCGCACGTAGAACTGCGGGCGGTAGCCCTTGAAGAACGGGGTGTGGCGGCCACCCTCTTCCTTGGTCAGGACGTAGACCTGCGAGTCGAACTCGGTGTGCGGCTTGATCGATCCCGGCTTGGCCAGGACCTGGCCGCGCTCGACTTCCTCACGCTTGATACCGCGCAGCAGGCAGCCGACGTTGTCGCCCGCCTGGCCGGAGTCCAGCAGCTTGTGGAACATCTCGACACCGGTCACGACCGTCTTGCGGGTGTCGTTGATGCCGACCATCTCGACCTCTTCGTTGACCTTGACCTGGCCGCGCTCGATGCGGCCGGTGACGACCGTGCCACGACCTTCGATCGAGAACACGTCCTCGATCGGCATCATGAACGGCTTGTCGAGGGCGCGCTCCGGCACCGGGATGTAGCTGTCGACCGCGTCCATCAGCTTCGTGATCGAGTCTTCCCACTGGGGGTCGCCCTCGAGCGCCTTGAGCGCCGACACCTTGACGACCGGAATGTCTTCGCCCGGGAACTCGTACTTCGACAGCAGCTCGCGGACCTCGAGCTCGACGAGCTCCAGGATCTCGGGATCGTCGACCGCATCGACCTTGTTGAGGGCAACGACGATCCGCGGTACGCCGACCTGACGCGCCAGCAGGATGTGCTCGCGAGTCTGCGGCATCGGCCCGTCAGTCGCGGCCACAACCAGGATGGCACCGTCCATCTGAGCGGCGCCGGTGATCATGTTCTTGATGTAGTCGGCGTGCCCGGGGCAGTCGACGTGGGCGTAGTGACGCTTCTCCGTCTCGTACTCGACGTGCGCGGTCGCGATCGTGATGCCGCGAGCCTTCTCTTCGGGGGCATTGTCGATCGAATCGAAGGAGCGGAATTCAGCGAATCCCTTCTTTGCCAGAACCTTCGTGATGGCCGCGGTCAGCGTGGTCTTGCCATGGTCGATATGACCGATGGTTCCCACGTTGACGTGCGGCTTGGTGCGCTCGTACTTCTTCTTCGCCATTGTTACTCCTTCTCGGAATCCTCCTTAAGCTCTCGACTTCGCAACGATCTCTTCCGCGATCGACTTCGGGACTTCTTGATAGTGATGAAACTCCATGCTGTAG
>DATBYO010000145.1:0-4998 GCA_036513655.1 Candidatus Dormiibacterota bacterium
CTCGATGATGTTGAACGCTTTGATGGTCATGGCACCTCCGAAAAATAAAAAGCCTTCGTCCACCGGGACGAGAGGCCTTCTCTCGTGGTACCACCCGACTTTGCCGTCCTCTCGCGAGAACGGCCTCTTTGAGTCCGCGGCCCGCTGCCTGAAGACTCCAGCCCGATCACGGGGGCCATCCGGCGAGGCCTACTGCCCCTTGTCTCATCCTCCCCCTCGTGGGGAGAGTTTCGAACTTTCCCTCCCCCTCTGGGGGAGGGTAGGGTGGGGGTTCGACCTGCGGCTCCGAGGCCTTTTTCGGCGGTGCCCTGGACTCTCCTTCTCAGCTGCCGGAGACTCTCTGTAATCCCAGCGTCCGCGTACTCGCCCTCATCGACGCCTTTACGTATGAACTTGTAAGGGTCAACCATACCCGCCACACCGCGAGGTGTCAAGCCGCCGTCGGCTTTGCTGCGACCTCCGCGACGTAATCGATGACGTGGTCGGCGACCGGGATCCCGGTCGCGTCCATGAACCCGTGGAACTCGGGCGTGTAGTTGAGCTCGTTGACGAGCAAACCGTCCTCATGCTCGAGCAAATCGACGGAGAGGAAGCCGCCGCCGACCGCGGCCGCCGCCTTGCGGCACAACTGATCGATCTCGGGTGTGACCTCCATCTGCGAGGCGACGCCGTTACGCGCCGTATTCGTGATCCAGTGGTCGGAGCTCCGGTAGATGGCGCCGATGGTCCGGTCGCCTACGACGATCGCCCGGATGTCGCGATCGGGCTTGTTGACGTACTCCTGGATGTAAAAGATGCCGTGCTGATACGAGCCGAGCGTCTCTTTGTGCTCGAGCACCGCCTCGGCGGCGTCGCGATCGTTGATCTTCGCCAGCAGCCGGCCCCAGGAGCCGACCATCGGCTTCAACACGACGGGGTATCCCATCGCCTCGATCGCCTCGAGCGCGGCGTCGCGGGTGAAAGCAACCACCGTCTTCGGCACCGGCAGGCCGGCGCGCGCGAGCGCGGCGGTGGTCAGGATCTTGTCGCCACAGATGCGGGCCACCCGCGGGCGATTGACGGTCGGCACCCCGGCCGCCTGCAGGAGTGTCAGCGCATACAGCGAGCGGCCATGGTGGATGGACCGATCCAGCACGACGTCGGGAGCCTTTGGGAACGGGCGGCCGATCGGGAACTGGATCTTGTCCTCGTCGAGGCGCTCGAAGGGAATCGCGCGCCGGCGAAGCGTCTCGAACAACGCCTTCTCTTCGACGCGGACGCGGGAGCAGAGGATGCCGATCATCGGTGGTTGCGTAATCATACAGGTTTCCGTATACTTATGCGACCACACCCGGGCAGGAGGCTATCGAATGCTGGCATTGAAGAGCAAGTTACTGGAGAAGATCGACGCGACGCCGGTGAAGACCGCCAAGAAGGTCGCGCTGGCGTATTCCGGCGGATTGGACTCATCCCTCTGCGCCGTCCTGGCGAAAGAGAAATACCAGGTCGAGGAGCTGTTTGCGATCACGGTGGACGTGGGTCAGGGCCAGGACGAGATGGACGCCGCCATCCAGAAGGCGAAGGTGCTGGGCATCACGCCGATCGTGATCGACGCCAAGCAGGAGTTCGCGGACCTCTGGCTGACGAAGGCGATCCAGGCCAACTCCAGCTACGAGGGCTATCCGGTCTCGACCTCGATGACGCGCCAGCTGATTGCCTCGAAGATCGCCTTGCTGGCGCTCAAGCTTGGCTGCGACGCCATCATGGAAGGGAGCAGCGGCAAGGGCAACGACCAGTACCGGATGCATAACGTCTTCAAGCTGTTCGCACCGCAGCTCGAGGTGCTCGTGCCCGTGCGCGACTTCGACCTGACCCGAGGTGAGGAGGAGGAGCTGTCCAAGGAGCTGGGTATTCCCATCACCGAGGTGATGCAGGGCGGCGACGACAAAACGCTGTGGTGCCGCAGCCTGGCGTCCGGTGCCGTTGGGCTCAACCAACCCATTCCGGATCACGCCTGGCTCTGGTTGAAGCAACCGTCGCAGGCAAGCTCGACGCCAACCAAGGTCTCGGTCACCTTCGACGGCGGCGTTCCCGTGGCCCTCGACGGCAGCGGGATGCCTCTGCCGGAAATCGTGGCGAAGCTCAACGTCATCGCCGGCAACCACGGCATCGGCAAGATCGACATCTTCGAGGATGGCATCATGGGCCTGAAGTCGCGCGAGCTCTACGAGGCGCCGGCGGCGGCCGTCCTCCTGAAATTGCACCACGACCTGGAGCAGTTCACCCTCACCAAGGAGGAACTCGACTTCAAGGCCGGCGTCGACCAGAAGTGGGCTTACCTCGTCTACCACGGCGCCTGGTTCAGCCCGCTGAAGGAAGCGCTGGACGCGTTCATCGCGACCACCCAGTCGAACGTCAGTGGCACCGTCACGGCCAACCTGTTCCACGGCACGATCGACCTGGAGTCGCGCCAGAGCGATCACTCGTTGTTCTTCCCCGAGATTCGCGGCCTGCAAAGCCGGAGCTTCAACCAGCAGCTATGCGGGCCGGCTGCGCAGATCGGCGGTCTGCCGTGGGAAGTGCTGGCCAAACGGAACGCGAAGGTCGCGCACTGAGCAAACAGCCGTGGGGTGGGCGATTTGGCGAAGAGCCGGATCCGCTGATCGACGAGTTCACGCGATCGCTCGACGTCGACAGCCGGCTCTTTCGCGAGGACATCGCCGGTAGCCGCGCCTGGGCGAAGGCGCTCGTCCGGGCGAGCGTGCTGACGCCGGAGGAGCAGCAGCGCATCGACCTGGCGCTACAGGAGATCGAATCGGAACTCTCCCCTCCCCCTCTGGGGGAGGGCAGGGTGGGGGCTGCAGAAGACATCCACATGGCCGTTGAGAAGCGACTGTTGGAGAAGCTGGGGCCGCTGGGTGGCAAACTGCATACCGGCCGGAGTCGCAACGACCAGGTCACGCTGGACCTGAGGCTTTACGTCAGGGCGGCCGGTGCGCAGTTGCTCGATGCGGTGGCGGACCTCGAGTCGGCGGTCATTACCAGGGCCGAGGAGCATCTCGACACCGTGATGCCGGGGTACACCCACACGCAGCGGGCGCAACCCGTGCTGCTTGCCCACCATCTGCTCGCCTATGTCGAAATGCTTCATCGCGACGGCGGCCGGATCCAGGATGCGCTGGGCCGTGCCGACGTCTCGCCGCTGGGTGCGGGCGCGCTCGCCGGGAGCGGGTTTCCCATCGACCGCACCAAGCTGGCTCATGAACTGGGCTTTGCGAAGGCCACGGCCAACTCGCTCGACGCGGTGGCCGACCGAGACTTCGTCGTCGAGCTGCTCTCGGCGTGCAGCATCACGATGATCCATCTCTCCCGCCTCTGCGGCGAGATCGTGCTCTGGACCAGCGTCGAGTTCTCGTTCGCCACGCTCCCCGACGCGCTCGCCAGTGGTAGCTCGATGATGCCGAACAAGAAGAACCCGTGTGCGGCGGAGCTGGTCCGGGCGAAGAGCGGACGCGTCGCCGGCGATCTGGTGAATCTCCTGATGGTCCTCAAGGGACTGCCACTCGCGTATAACCGCGACCTGCAGGAGGATAAGGAAGCGCTCTTCGACGGCATCGACACGACGCTTGCCTGCCTCAAGGTGACCGCGCGACTGGTGCGGGGCCTGCAATTCGACCGGAACGTCATGCGCACGGCGGCCATCCAGGGCTACACGCTGGCGACCGAGCTCGCCGACTACCTATCGATAAAAGGCATGCCATTCCGCGACGCCCACCACCTGGTGGGGCGGATGGTCGCCCAAGCGATTGCGACCCATCGAGGGCTGGAGGCGTTCAGCCTCGCCGAGCTACAGCAGTTTTCACCGCTGTTTGGCGCCGATATCGGCGACCATCTGACGCTGGAAGGCGCGCTCGGCTCGCGCGACGTTCTCGGCGGGACGGCACCGGCACGGGTCAAGGAGGCGCTCGCCCATGTCAAAGCGTAAGCGGCAGGAGGCGATCCTCTCCTTGATCGGCAAGCACCAGATCGCAACCCAGGAAGAGCTGGTCGACCACCTCGCCCGCGTCGGCATCCATACGACGCAGGCAACCGTCTCCCGCGACATCGCCGAGCTGGGCCTGGTCCGGATCGGCGGACCCGAGAGCCACTATGTCAAGCCGAACGAGGGGCTCGGGGCAGCGTCACCGGCCGGACGCGAGGAACGGCTCCGCCGCTTACTGCGCGACCTGCCGCTGACGGTTCGGCGAGGTCAAGGCATCGCTGTGTTGACCACCACCCCAGGATCGGCTGGCTCGCTGGCGTCGGCGATCGATGCGGCGGTCTGGCCTGAGGTGATCGGGACGGTCGCCGGCGACGACACCATTTTTGTCGCGCTGGGCGTGCAGCCTCGCGCCTACAGCGGGCTGGCCCAACGCCTGGCTCGCCTGGGCGCCTACGTCCAGCCGGAGGACTGATGGAAGGACATTTCCCTCCTCCTCTGGGGGAGGGAGGGTGGGGGCCCTCGACTGCTGGCCGGACATTTCCCTCCCCCTTTGGGGGAGGGCAGGGTGGGGGCTTTCGACTGGTGACAGGACATTTCCCTCCCCCTCTGGGGGAGGGCAGGGTGGGGGCCCTCGACTGATGGCCGAGAAGATCGTCCTCGCCTACTCCGGCGGCCTCGATACCACCGTCGCGGTGCGATGGCTGACCGAGACCCGCGGTTTCGAGGTCATCGCCTTGACGGTCGACCTCGGCAGCCAGCCCAATCTCGAAGCGATTCGAAATCGCGCCCTGGCCTCGGGCGCTGTCCGCGCCTACGTGCTCGACGCTCGAGAACCGTTCGTCGACCGGTTTTGCTGGCCGGCGCTCCAGGCCGGCGCCCTCTATCAGGGGCAATACCCGTTGGCGACCGCCCTCGGCCGTCCGTTGATCGCCCAGCTTCTGGTCGAGGTGGCGGTGCGCGAGGGAGCGACATGGGTCGGCCACGGATCCACCGGCAAGGGTAACGATCAGGTGCGCTTCGATATCGCCGTCGGCGCG
>DATBYO010000146.1:0-4813 GCA_036513655.1 Candidatus Dormiibacterota bacterium
AGCGGCGATCGACAGAACGTCGCGCTCGACTCGGTGTCGTTCGGCATTCAAGCCGGCCAGGTGACAGCGATCATGGGGCCGTCTGGGAGCGGTAAGTCCACCCTCCTCAACGTGATTGGTGGGCTCGACCGGCCGACGAAAGGGACGGTGATGGTCGACAACACCGATCTGGACCGTCTCAGCGAGGCGGGCCTGGCGCGTTTCCGTCGGACCCGGGTGGGGATCATCTTTCAGTTCTTCAACCTGCTCAACAACCTCACGGCGCTGGACAACGTCCTGATTCCCGCCCAGCTCGCAGGTGTCAGGGCGGGCGAGGCCCGACGGCGGGCCAACGACCTCCTCGAGCGGCTCGGCATTGCCGCCCACCGAGACCACTACCCGGCTCGGCTCAGCGGCGGCCAGCGGCAGCGCGTAGCGATCGCGCGAGCGCTGATCAACAACCCGACGCTGCTGCTCGCCGACGAACCGACGGGAGCCCTCGATTCCCACGCGGGCGAGCAGGTTATGACGATCCTTGCCGAGCTGAACCGCGGTGGCCAGACCATCGTGCTCGTCACGCATGACGAGCAGCTGGCGCGGGCGAGTGCCTCACGCGTGGTCCGGCTGATGGATGGCGCGCTCGTCGATGATCGCGACGAAACGGTTCGCGGCATGGTGCGCGTCCGATGAGTGCCGTGTTGCGGAAGAGCCTTGCTGACCTGCGCCGGCGGAAGGTGCAGACCGTGGTCATCGCCCTGGTCCTGTTCCTATCGAGTCTTTCCGCGACGCTGGCGCTGACGCTGCTTGTCGCCTCCGACGCGCCCTTCGACCGCGCGTTCGACCAGGCGCAAGGCGCACACCTCAGCATGACCTTTGCCGCATCGGCCGTAACCGAGTCACAGCTCGGCGCCAGAGGATTCACCCCTGGCGTCATCGCGCACGCTGGCCCCTGGAAGGTCGTCCCGTGGGCGATCCAGGAGCCTGACGGCCGGACATTTTTGGAGCCACTGGCCGGGCGTGATGGACCGGGCGGTCCTGTTGATCGATTGACCCTCAGCGCGGGCCGCTGGGCTCAAAGAACCTCCGAGGTCGTCATCTCGCAACGAACTGCGGACGAGCTCGGCACGCAGGTCGGAGACACGCTGACGTCTGCCAGCGGCAGTCCGCTGCCGACGATGACGGTCGTCGGCATCGCGAACGGGGTCGGCAATGAGCCGGCCGCCTGGACCCTGCCCAATTCGGTGCCGCTGGTGACAAGCAGCAAGCTTCAAACGACGTATTTGATGGACTTCCGGCTGGTGCATGCGGCCACGCGCGAGGAGATCAGTTCGGTCGCCGACGCGATCGGCGCGGGAATTCCCCCGGGAGCGGTGCTCGATAGCACCAACTATCTCGACGCCAAGCTGAACGCGGATCGCACCACGTCCGTGATGATCCCCTTCTTGCTCGCGTTCAGCGCCTTCGCGCTGCTGGCCTCGGCCTTCATCATCGCGAACCTCGTGAGCGGCGCTGTGATTGCCGGCACGCGTGACATTGGGATCATGAAATCAGTCGGTTTTACGCCCGCTCAGGTGGTCGCAGTGCTGGCCGGCCAGATGCTGATTCCGGCGTTAGTCGGATGCCTGGCCGGGGTCCCGGTTGGCATCCTCTCCAGTCAGCCATTCCTGTCCGATACCGCGCACGCCTTCAACCTGCCTCGCACCTTTGGCGTTGCGCCGATCGCGGATGGGCTGGGTGTCGGCGGCATCCTTCTGGTGGTGTTGATCACCACGCTGCTTGCCTCCTCAAGAGCCGGCCGGATGAGCGCGGCGTCGGCGATCGCGACCGGCAGCGCACCGGCGACGGGCCACGGCTACCGGGTGGCTCGGCTCGTGGCCTCGCTCCCGCTCCCGCGGGCCTGGACGCTGGGCGGCGGCGAGTCACTCGCGAGGCCGGCACGGACGGCGATGACCGTCGCCGCCATTCTCATCGGCGTCGCCACCGTGACGTTCAGCCTTGGGCTCAGCCAATCGCTCACTCTGGTGAAGGACGGACTCACGCGCGCTCGCCAGGTTCAGGTTTTTGTATCTCGCAGCGATGGTCCCGGCGGCAAAGGCGGCCCGGCCTCGATGCCCGCAGGGCGATCGGACCAGCAGACGGCTGCGCTGATCGCTGCCCAGCCGGCAACCGCGCGGTTCGTCGCGGAGCGCCAGGTGGATGTCGCCGTCGCGCGGGCTGGCCAGCCTGTTCCACTCACGGCTTATCGGGGCGAGTCCTCATGGCTGGGCTATCCCCTCATTCACGGGCGCTGGTTCGGAGCCCAGGGTGAGGCAGTGGCGCCAACCGCGTTCTTCACCCGGACCCGCCAGCATCTCGGCGACACCATCACCGCCAACCTCGACGGCCAGGATCTTCACCTGGTGCTGGTGGGGGAGATCTTCGATATGCGAGGCGACAACATCCTTCTGCGGACCGCCTGGGGAACCCTGCCCGGCAATCCGGAGGCGCAAGAGTACGAGATCCAGCTACGCCCCGGGACCAGCGCCAACGCCTACGCCGGCACCCTGCAATCAGCCGCCCAGGAGTTGGGCGTCCGCGTCCCGGGCAACGGTGGCATTGACACCGCGTTCATCCTCATCAACAGCACCCTTGCGGGACTGGCGCTAATTCTCGCGCTGATCGCGCTGGCCGGCGTCTTCAACACCGTAGTGCTCAATACCCGGGAGAAAGCCCGCGATATCGCCATCCTGAAGGCGATTGGCATGCCGCCGCGACAGGTGGTGACGATGATCCTGGCATCGGTCGCGCTGCTGGGAATCGTTGGGGCGACCGCCGGCATCCCGGCGGGCATGGCGCTGCACCGCAACATCCTGACTCTGATGGGCCAGATCGCCTCGTCGACCGCGATCCCGGAATCGTTCTTCAACGTGTTCAGCCTGGGCATGCTTGTCCTACTCGCTGCTGCCGGGATCTTGATCGCGATGCTGGGCGCCCTCCTTCCGGCGCAGTGGGCCGCCCGGTCGAGGGTGACTGAGGTGTTGCAGACGGAATAGCGCTAAAAATGCAGGCGCAGCTCTCCGAAGTTCTCCAGGTTGAGGAGGCGTCCATCGGCAGGGACGACCTCCTCCTTTTCCAGGCGCCAGGTGTGTTGGTGCGGGACGAAAACCGCGTTGAGACCGGCGGCCAACGCCGGGTTGATATCCGAGCGCGGCGAGTTGCCGATCATCCAGGTGCGGACGGGATCGAGGTGGCGCTCCCGGACGATCGCCCGGTAGGTGTCTTCGTCTTTCTCATGGACCACCGCAGTCGCGGTGAAGAGCGCCTCGAGTCCGGATCGTTCGATCTTCAGCCGCTGCTCCTCGGGGTGGCCCTTGGTCAACAACATCAGGTCATGGCGGCCCGCGAGGTAGTTCACGGTCTCGGCCACTTCGGGCAGGAGCGTGACCGGCTGGCCGGCGATGCGCTCGCCGAGCTGCATCACGTGCTCGATGTCCTGCGGCCCAAGGGCGCGGTCGGTGAGCCGCTCGTAGGTTTCCCGGAGGTTCTTGGTGAAGCTGGCTGAGCCGTACCCGTGGACCCTGACGTTCATCCGCTCGACCTCATCGAGGGCGGCGCGGACCTGGTCGCGGCTCATCGATGAGTGAGCCAGGAAATCAATGAACGCCTCGATCGCCTGCTCGAAGTAGACGTTGTTCTCCCAGAGAGTATCGTCGCCGTCGATCAGGAGAAACTGACGACTCGCGGAAGCCATCGCATCTAGGCTACCGCCGCGACCATCGCCCGCTAGCGGCAGGGCCCGGCGATCACCGCGACGTCCGAGACGACGTCAGTTGAATGTGTAGACAGCTGCGCCACGGGCTGGAGGCCCTGGCGAGCGTTCCACAGCCAGACGGCGCCGTGAGCATCGCCAAACCATACGCCGGACGAGTCACCGAGTGCCGTTGCTGGGAGGAAACCAACCGCCTGGGCATCGCTGCTGATCGCCGTCGGGGTGTTGGGCGACGTGAGCAGAACGTAGCGCTCCGGATCTCCGTTCGTTGAAACGAGCCCAAGGATGGGGCGCTGGTCCTGGTCGAAGCCAAGCACGATGATGATCGCCAGGCTCACCTGATCCAACCAGGTCACGGTCGAACCACTGCCAATACTGGTTCGGAGCAGGGTTGCGTGTGGCGCCTTGTCCGGCTCAGTGCCGGCCAACTTCTCCCCAGTGCTCCACAAACCGGAGGAGTCGACGCCGACCGGGTCTCCGGGCGGTGTCGCGAGTGATCGAACCGTTCCGGTGACGGGGTCGACCAGCCGGTACCCAGTCTCGTACCGCGGCGCCGGACCGAGATAAGCAAACACGGCTCCCTCGGTCGTCCAGCCGAGGGGGAAGGCGCGACCGTTGCCGGTCCAAACCGTTCGTTCAGACCCGTGGCGATCGACCAGGTGGACGGCCGCCGACTTCGAAGTCGATGGCTCCTGGGGTGTCGCGTAGACCCACCAGTTTCCATCCAGTGAAATCATGCGATGGTCAACGGGAAGCCAGCGAGCGCTCGACGCGTTGTAGCCCCAGTAGTGATCCGCCGCCTTTGCTGAGCCCATGAAGGTGTTTTTGGGCACTTCAGTGAATGTGTAGCCCGGGACCGCGAGGAAGCCGCCGCTGTTCGAAGTCACCAGGTACACCGGTAGCCGGCATGATGTCGGCTGCCCAGCGCCGGGCGAGTGCTGCCAGGGACGTTCCAGCCATAGGCTCGCCGCAACGATCGCCAGAAGGCCTGCGGCCAGCGCCAGGCGCCACCTCATCGAAACGCATAACGCGGGTGGAGTTCGAGTCATGGCTACATGTGGCGGGAACCAGTCGGCCGGCTAACTG